>NZ_SULK01000014.1:0-127679 GCF_007115085.1 Clostridium sp. HBUAS56017
GAACCGCCGTATACCGAACGGTACGTACGGTGGTGTGAGAGGTCGGTAGATAAAATAATTATCTACCTCCTACTCGATTATGTAAAAGTTATTTGATAGGAGTAATGTTTTTTCTTATTAAATCCATAAAAGTTTCTGGAGTGACAATAGTAACCTTAGGATTCTTATTTAACTTTTTTACAACTTTATTAAGATCATCTAAGCTTTTACTCCAAGCATGAACATAAACAAAGGTGTAACTATTAGGGTTATTAATACCAATTTCACCACGACTAATTCTATCATTAATGTTTTTAACAAGTTCATCTTCGCTTTCAATGCCATTCCAAAGTAAATCTCTACAGGATATTATGGGTTTATTATTTGAGTAAGTAATTTCTCCTTTATAATTATTATGTTTGTGATAATCGAGATAAAATAAGCCCTGAATATCATTCTTAGCAGTAAAGTTATCCCAAAGTTTAGTGTTATAGAAAGAAGAATCATCTAGGATTAATAAATATTTTTCATCTACATTTTTCATATAATTATTTAATCTATCTATATAAATTTTAAGTGCATTACTATCAAATTTACTGGGGTACATATATCCAGTTCCAGATGGAGGCACTAAAAAATAATCATTATAATATCCAGAAGAAGCATTTTCATAATATAATTTATAAACAGTAGGTGCTAGATAATATAATGATGGACTTAATGACCAACCTAAATTAAATTTCCCTCTATAAGAAGAACCATACCATTTAGGAGAACTATAATTTGTGCCAAGATTCCATTGTTGATTATCACCATCAGATATAATAAATGTTACATAATGGGTGTCTTTTTTTATGGGAGTGTTTTGTAATGCTTTTTGAGTAATTGGAACAGAAGGGAAAGCATTTAATACCGTTAAATTATAAGAATAATCTGCAGCTACAATACTAACGCCATATTTTGAAGCTGTACTTACATTTATAAATTCATCGGGGCCCCAACCGAGACAAGTTGAATCTTTTTCAGCAGATGAAAAAATTTTTTCTCTAAGAGAAAAATCCTTGATACTATCTTCATAAAATATTAAAGATTTTGTCATTATGCCATAATCTCTTAGTGCAGTATCTTTATCAGGAGATAGCTCTATTATTATTGAATGATTTAAACCCAAACTCCACAAGTTATCATAAGCCCAATATTTATCTGTGTTTCTTAAATCATCTTTTAGTTTAGTTATACCATGTTCTATTACTTTATCTTGGATGGTTTCATCAATTGCAATAGAATTAGTTAATGAAGCAAGGGAACAAGCATTGTTTATAGAAGGATCAGTTATGGATTTATTAGCATAAAGAATATATCCATAAACATAACTTTTAAACTTATCAAGTAACTCCCAAGGATTTGAAATGGTCTCGTAAAAAATTCCATAATTATTTTTTAAGTCATCTAACCAAATTTGATAATCAGGTTCAGAGGAATTAAGAGTGTATATTTGAGATGAAGAATTGCTATTAACTAAACCTTGTAGGGTAGCAATCATGGTTCTTTCAGCTGAAGTCATATTATCTTGAGAAATAACGTATAGGCTTGTTGGAGTTATTTCATTTTTTATGAAATTGGATTTGTTTTTATTTAAAGAACACATTGGAAAAGAACTAGAGGATAAAGTTTTTTTCCAATCACTCCATTTTAGTTTGTGGATATTATCATTTTCTTTACTATATTTATAGAAGTTTTTTAAGAAATTTATTCTTTCATCATTATAAAAAGATATAGTTTCCTTTTCATTAAAATTTGCTAAATGTAGCTGCCTTTTTATAATATCATCTATCATAACGTTTTTTGAGTTAGTAATAATATCATACATAATCATAAATGTAGTTGTTCTTCCTATACCTTCCTTGCAGTGAAAGTGAAACCATGAATTTTTAGGTTTTGAATTTACTGTATCTACAAAGAAATTAACCATATCATCTGTTGGTATTTTTCCATCAGTAACAGGAATACGAATATATGATAGTGATGAAGAATCAACAAGCTGATTTTCAGAAACCACTTTTGTCGGAGTTATGGTTATTTCAGGATGATTAAAAAATGAAATAGGTGTATCTAATTTTATATTACTTAATCTATTATTTTCGTCTAATATAACTTTTTCTTTTGATAATCCCATGTTAGCATTGTTATTATAATTAGCAAAGCTTATAGGAATTTCGTTGATGAATCCGTGAGATTCTTGTCTTAGATCAATAATTGTTATAGGAAGAGAAGTATCTATGGCATTAATGATTAATGGTAGATTATACTCTGAAAATTGGTGACTGCCAGAAATATTTAATGCACCTAAGCCCTTAAGATTAAAATCTTTATTGCTTTGAAAGCTTGTTAAATTTGAAGTTTTACGAAAATTTTGTGGCATATCATTATATTTTAAAGTATCTAAAATCAGATTTACATTGTTAGAATCTAAAGATAAACTGCATGCTTTTGTTAGTATAGTTTCTAACTTTAGATAGTTAAAGGTAATTAATAATATTAATAAAGAAGATATAAATAGTTTTGTTTTTTTCTTCAAGTATGGTCACCCCATCTACAATTTTTTGCTAAGTTAATAATGATAATACAGATATAATATTTACTTTTTGAACAACTTCTATACAAGAAGAAATTAATAAGCTTTACATATTAAAAATAACTTAATAAGCATGGTTGACATATCAACTATTTTTCAGTATATTAGTATGAGTGACATTTTCAGGACGATGCAGATGTTGTATATAGAAACATTTACTAGAAAAAGCAGAATAAATTAAAACAATAACTAAGGAGTTGAATATGAATAAAGAAACAAAAGAATTAGGCTATGAAAGTGTAGGAAGTTTATTGTTGAAGTTCTCAATACCTTCAATAATAGGAATGCTTGTTAATGCATTATATAGTATTGTAGATAGGTTTTTTGTTGGTAGGGGAGTTGGATCATTAGCCCTTTCTGGAGTTGCAGTAACATTCCCTATATCAAATGTTATTATGGCTTTTGGAATGCTTGTTGGAGTGGGTGCAGGGGCTGTAGTTTCAATAAAGCTTGGACAAAATAAACATAAGGAAGCTGAAAAGATTGTAGGTAATGCCCTAACTCTTGTAATTATTTTTTCAGTATTGATAACTATTTTTGGAATTATATTTTTAGAGCCAATCCTTAATATATTTGGTGCTAGTGCAGAGACTATGCCTGATGCGAAAAAATTTGCATTTATAATACTGTTAGGTGTAGTACTTCAAAATATAGGATTTGGTATGAACCCTATAATAAGATCAGAAGGTGATCCTAAAACTGCCATGAAAACAATGCTTATTGGAGCAGTACTTAACTTTTTAATAAATCCATTATTTATATTTGTGTTTAAATTAGGAGTGAGAGGATCAGCACTTGCAACAATATGCTCACAGGCTGTTTGTTCCGTATGGATATTATATTATTTTGTCAAAGGTAAGAGTTTATTAAAAGTTAAAAAGGAAAACTTGAAGTTATTTAAAGTTCATGTAAAAGAAATAATATCAATAGGGATGTCTCCTTTTGCAATGCAGATAGCTGCTAGTTTAATTACAATTACATTTAATAGAAGCCTTTCAAAATATGGCGGAGACATTGCTATAGGAGCTTTTTCTTTAATTAACAGTGTTAGTATGCTTATATTAATGCCTGTGTTCGGAATTAACCAAGGAGCTCAGCCAATAATAGGATATAATTATGGTGCTAAAAATTATGATAGAGTTAAACTTACATTAAAGTATGCATCAATTGCAGCTACTATAATTTGCTTATTTGGGTTTATTGTTGTTGAATTATTCCCAGCACAAATTATAAGTATTTTTAATGAAAGTGACGAAAGTCTTGTGGATATTGGTGCTAAGGGAATATCTATATTCCTTTCTATGCTTCCGGTAATTGGAGTGCAAGCTATATGTACAAATTATTTTCAAGCTATAGGAAAAGCAAAAATATCTATGTTTTTAAGTCTTTTGAGACAAGTTATTGTACTTTTACCACTTATACTGATCCTTCCTAAGTTTTTAAATTTAACTGGAGTTTGGATATCAGGACCAGCATCAGATTTTATTTCTGTAATTATTACAATTTTATTTATACTCCATGAAATGAGATTGCTTAATAAGGAAAAGAAGAATCTTGTAGAGGAATATGCAAAATAATTTTTATAAGGATAGGATAAGTTTAAAGTTATCTTATCCTTATTTTTATAAAAAAAATTGTCATAATTTTATTAAATCAAAGAAAATTGAAGAAAAGGAAAGAATATTATAAAAAAATAGACTTTAATTACAATATATATATAAATATAAAGGTAGCATATTAGGAAAAAGTTACATATAATATTATTAAAGTTAAGATAAAGTCGATGATAAGAGAGAGTAAATATTGGAGTTTAGTTTCCAGAGAACTTGGGATGGTGTGAACCAAGTACTGTAGCCTTTGTTGAATGGGTCTTTGAGACGACACTTGGAAAGTTTTAGTACAGGTGTACGGAGAGTCTACCGTTAAAAAGACAGGGTATCGATTAACTTCCGTACCTGATAAAGATGTGTAACATAGGTGGCATAGCGAAATTGTGGTATTTCGTCCTTTTGGATGAAATACCTTTTTTTATTTATAGTCACTTGTTATATAAATTTGGGTGGCAACACGAGTCACTTCGTCCCAATGTGTGGATGAAGTGGCTTTTTTTATTAAATTATAAGTAATTAGGGGGTTATGTATATGATTAGTACCACAGAATGCGATTTTAAAAAGAAAAAAGGTGATAGAAAAATATTTTCATTTATAAGTGAATATAGAGGAGATGAAATTACTCCTATCACTCTATTTAATGGATTAAAGGGCACTCGTAGATTTATTTTTGAAGGAGGAAGCAGGGAAGAACACTTTGGTAGATATTCTTTTTTAGGGGAAAATCCATATAAAGAAATTCAAGGAGAAACTCTAAAAGAAGTAAACGAGATAAAAAAAGAAGTTTCTTTAGAGTTTGATGAAAAGGGAAATCCTTTTACATTTAAAGGTGGAGCTATTGGATATATGGGGTATGATTCTATAGGCTTATATGAAAGAAAACTTAAGTTTGAAAATGATGATGATCTAAATGTTCCAACCATCAGGTTTAATTTTTATAAAAGATATATATGTTATGATCACTTAACTCATAAGGTTTATGTAGTAGATAGCATACTTAAAGATGATAATAGGAGTTTTCAAGAAATTAGAGAAGAACAAGATGAGTATTTTGAAAAAATTGCAAACAATTATTTTATAATAACAGAAAAAAGAGAACCTAAGAAGGATATAGAATTAAGATTTTCTGTAAGCAGAGAAGATCATAAGAAAAATATAGAGAAAGTTAAAGAATACATCAGAAAAGGAGATATTTTTCAAGTAGTTATATCAAGAAGAATGTATTGTGATACAGAAAAGTCACCACTTGAAATATACAGAAGACTTAGAGAAGAAAACCCTTCACCATATATGTTTTTAATAGATTATGAAGATTATCAAGTTATAGGCTCGTCTCCAGAAAGTTTAGTATCAGTAAGAGACAAGGTGGTTACCACCAATCCTATAGCTGGAACTAGAAAAAGAGGACTTACTTCTGAAGAGGACTTAGAGCTTGAAAAAGAATTAATAGAAGATGAAAAAGAAAGAGCAGAACATGTAATGTTAGTTGATTTAGGGCGTAATGATATAGGCAAGATAAGTAAAGTAGGAACAGTTGAAGTAAAAGATTTTATGAATATAGAAAGATTTTCCCATGTAATGCATATTACAACAAAGGTTGTTGGAGAACTTGAAGAAGGTAAAGATTGTTTTGATGCATTAGCATCATGTCTTCCAGCAGGAACTCTATCTGGAGCACCTAAGATTAGAGCTATGGAAATTATAGAAGAGCTTGAAAATAAAAAAAGAGGAATTTATGCAGGATCGGTTGGTTACTTTTCTTATGGTGGTGATATGGATATGTGTATAGCGATAAGAACCCTTGTTTTAAAAGATGGAATTGCCCACTTACAAGCTGGTGGTGGACTTGTATATGATTCAGTTCCAGAAAATGAATGTTTAGAAATTGAAAATAAGCTTATGGCACTAAAGGAGGCATTGAGATGATAGTTTTAATAGATAATTATGATTCATTTACCTTTAATCTTTATCAATATTTAAGTGAATTTACAGAAGTGAAAGTTTTTAGAAACGATGAAATTACAATAGAAGAAATAAAAAATCTTAAACCAGAGGGGATAGTAATATCACCAGGGCCTGGAAGACCAGAAGATGCTGGTATATCAATAGAGGTAATTAAAAATTTAGGTGTGGAGATTCCTGTTCTTGGAATATGTTTAGGGCATCAAGCTATTGCATCAGCCTTTGGAGGCGGAGTTGTTAGAGCTAAAAAGATATTTCATGGTAAAAGCTCAAAGATACAAATAAGGGGAAATGATATTTTTGAAGGAATTAGTAGAAAACTTGAAGTTATGAGATATCATTCGCTAGTTGTAGAGAAAGAAAGCTTGCCAGAAGAAATTGAGGTTATTGGAGAAACCGTAGATGATGAAGTGATTATGGCCATTAAGCATAAGAAATTACCTATATATGGCCTTCAATTTCATCCAGAATCTATATTTACGCCAAAAGGGAAAAGAATGTTAAAGAATTTCGTGGAGGGGATTTGTAATGAAAATTGATGAAGGGATTTTAAAGATTATAAATGGTGAAAATCTAACAGAAGAAGAAACAAGGGCTATAATAAATGAAATTATGAGAGGTGAAGCTAATTCAACTAAGGTTGGAGGATTTCTAATTGGGCTTAGAGTAAAAGGTGAGACTTCTGATGAAGTTTTAGGAGCAGTTAAGGCACTAAGAGATAATATGATAACTGTTGATATGGAAAATAGAGAACATCTAATAGATACTTGTGGAACTGGTGGAGATGGAGGTAAAACCTTCAATATATCAACAGCTGTAGCTATAGTTGCAGCTAGTGGAGGGGTAAAGGTAGCTAAACATGGAAATAGAGCAGTATCTAGTAAAAGCGGGAGTGCAGATGTATTAACTGAGCTTGGCATAAAGGTTGATTATACAAAAGATGAAAGTAAAAAGATTATAGAAGAAAAAGGAATGGCATTTTTATTTGCACCACAATATCATAAGGCTATGAAAAATGTTGCAAAGGAAAGAAAAGAATTGGCTACAAGAACATTATTTAATTTAATAGGACCATTAGCAAATCCAGCACCTATTACTGGGCAATTGCTTGGTGTTTATGATGGTAATTTAGTGAAAATGGCAGGTGAGGTTTTATTAAATTTAGGACTTGAAAGAGCTATGGTAGTTCACGGTGATGATGGATTAGATGAAATAACTACAACTACTACAACAACTGTATGTGAAGTAAATAATGGAGTGATAAAAGAATATAAAATAGATCCTGTTAGGTATGGAATAGAAAAGGTGGGAATTAAGGAAATAGAAGGTGGAAGTCCAAAAGAAAATTCGGAGATTATTATAAATATTTTAAAGGGTGAAAAAGGACCTAAAAGAGATATTGTAGTATTAAATGCAGCTGCAGCATTTTATGTAGCTAAGGTTACCAATTCAATAGAAGAAGGAATAGAACTTGCAAATAGCCTTCTCGATTCAGGTAAAGCTTTCGAAAAGCTAAGGGAAATACAAGTTTAGAGGAGGAAGGTTATGATATTAGATAAGATCTGCAGGGAAAAGTATAAGAGAGTTGAAGAGAGAAAAAAACTTATATTAATAGATAAGTTATATGAAAAAGCAGGTGAATTAATCTCAGCAGAAAACAATTTTAAAAATGTCTTGGGAGGAGATAACTTTTCTATTATAGGAGAATTTAAAAAAGCTTCTCCTTCTAAAGGGATAATAGTTCCAGACTTCGATATAGAAAAAATAGCTCATATTTATAGTGAATTTAAGATTGATGCTTATTCAGTGTTAACAGAAGAAGATTTTTTTATGGGATCAGATGAATATTTGAAAAAGGTTAAGGCATTAAGTGATAGACCCATACTTAGGAAAGATTTTATTATAGACTTTTATCAAATATATGAAGCAAAAATTTTAGGAGCATCAGGAATATTATTAATTGCAGCAGTTTTAGGAGAAAAGTTGAAAGAGTTTTATGAAGAATGTAGAAAGTTTAATTTATATCCTTTAGTTGAAGTTCATAATAGAGAAGAATTAGATCTTGCATTAGAGTGTAATAGTGAAATTGTTGGCATAAATAATAGAGATTTAAAGAACTTTAATACCACTTTAAAGACAACAGAAGATCTTATTAAACATGTCCCAAAGGGAAAAATAATAATTTCTGAAAGTGGCATGAAGACTATTAGCGATTTACAGAAAGTTAAAGATTTTGGAGCAAATGGGGCTTTAGTTGGAGAAATGTTTATGAGAAATATTCATGATGAAGAGTTTAAAGAAAGATTTAATATCTTTAAGGGTGAGTAAGATGAAGATAAAGATATGTGGAATAACGTCAGAAAAGGAAATAGAGTTTTTAAATGATTTACAGCCTGACTATATAGGATTTGTATTTGCAAAGAGCAAAAGGATTGTAAGTAAGGAAAAAAGCAAACTTCTATATGATAAGTTGGACAAAAAAATAAAGGCAGTAGGTGTGTTTAGAAATAATGAAATAGAGTATGTAAAAGATATATTAAAGTTAGTTCCTCTAAACGTTGTTCAACTACATGGAGATGAAGATGAAGATTTTCTTAGCAAGTTAAGAGAAGATTTTAAGGGGGAAATATGGAAAGGCGTTTGTATTAACGATGAGAATGATATTAAAGATATTAACAAAATAGAGGTTGATTCATTAGTGCTAGATGGAAGTAATCCTGGTGAAGGAAAGATATTTCCTTGGAAATATATGGATAATAAATTACTAGAAAAGAAATTATTCTTAGCAGGTGGAATTAATGAAGATAATGTACTAGCGGCTATAGAAGAGATAAATCCTTATGGAATAGACCTATCTTCTGGAGTTGAATCAATTATAGACGGAAAAAGAATTAAGGATGAAATAAAAGTTAAAAGATTAATAGATAAAGTGAGGGAAAGATATGAAAGGTAGATTTAATGAATTTGGAGGACAGTTTGTACCAGAAACTTTAATGAATGCTTTAAATGAATTAGAAGAAGAATTCAAAAAAGCTATAAAGGATGAAAAGTTTTTAGAGGAATATATGTATTATCTTAAGGATTATACAGGAAGACCAAGTCCACTATACTATGCTGAAAATATGACAGAGGATTTAGGTGGAGCAAAGATTTATTTGAAAAGAGAAGATTTAAATCATACTGGAGCTCATAAGATTAATAATACTATAGGGCAAATCCTTTTAGCAAAGAGAATGGGAAAGAAAAAGGTGATAGCTGAAACAGGCGCAGGACAACATGGTGTTGCAACTGCAACGGTTGCAGCTAAGTTCAAAATGGAATGTAAGATATTTATGGGAGAAGAGGATATAAGAAGACAAGCTTTGAATGTTAAGAAGATGGAACTTTTAGGCGCAGAAGTTATTTCAGTAAAAAGCGGGAATGGAACTTTAAAAGATTCTGTTAACGAGGCAATAAGATACTGGGTTTCTAATATAGAAGATACTTATTATATTATGGGAACAGTAGCAGGACCACATCCTTATCCTATAATGGTTAGAGATTTTCAAAGGATAATAGGAGACGAAGCCAAAAAGCAAATACTAGAAAAGGAAGGAAGACTTCCAGATTATATAGTAGCACCAGTTGGTGGTGGAAGTAATGCTATGGGAATATTCTATTCATTTATAGAAGATAAAGATGTAAAACTAATTGGTGTTGAAGGTGCTGGAAAAGGTATAGAAACAGGAGAACATGCAGCAGCTTTAACTGCAAAAGAAACTGGAGTATTACATGGGATGATGAGCTATGTACTAAAAGATGATGATGGACAAATTAAAGAAGCTTATTCTATTTCAGCAGGACTTGATTATCCATCAGTTGGGCCAGAACATGCCTATCTTTCTTCAATAAAAAGAGCTTATTATGATAGTGTAACTGATAGTGAAGCCGTTGATGCATTTTTATATTTAACAAAGATAGAAGGTATAGTTCCTGCTTTAGAATCATCTCATGGATTAGCATATGCAAAGAAATTAGCCCCTACCTTATCAAAGAATGAAATAATTATTGTAAATATTTCAGGTAGAGGGGATAAGGATATGGATACAATAATTAAGTATTTGGAGGATAGTCATGAATAGAATAGATTTAGTATTTGATAAATTAAAGAAAGAAAATAAGAAGGCATTAATACCATTTATATCTTGCAGTGATCCTTCATTAGAAGAGACTGTAGATAATGTATTAAAGTTAGAGAAATCAGGAGCTAGTATTATTGAAATAGGAATTCCTTTTAGTGATCCCCTAGCGGATGGACCTGTAATTCAAGATTCATATTGCAGAGCTTTAAGAAATGGTTTTAAGGTTAAGGAGATTTTTGCTTGTGGGAAAAGAGTTCGTGAAAAGAGTGAAGTTCCATTAGTAATAATGGTTTATTATAATTTAGTTTATGCTAGAGGAATTGATAAATTCTTAAAGGAAGCAAGCGAGGCTGGCTTTGATGGTTTGATAATTCCAGATATTCCTCTTGAGGAAAGAGGGGAGTTAAAAGAAAAATGTGAAGCTTTTGAAATATATTTAATACCGCTTGTAGCTCCAACTTCTAAGGAAAGAATAGAAAAGATAATTAAGGGAGCTAATGGATTTATATATTGTGTATCTTCTAATGGAACAACTGGCGAGAGAAGTGGGTTAAGTGAAGGCATCAGTGATTATTTAAATATGGTTCGTGCAAACACAGAGGCACCTATATGTTTAGGCTTTGGAATATCTTCAAGAGAGGTCGTAAAGGAAGTTAAGGATTATTGTGATGGGGTTATTATTGGAAGTGCTGTTGTTAGGAGGCTTGGTGAAAATAGAGAGCAGGCTTTCGAGTTTGTTCAAGATATAAGTGAAGAACTTTAATAGCGTATTCTAATATTGTAATATTCTTATATTCTTAAGAATATGCTGGTAAAATGCGTGCTTAAGAAGATTTAATGCAGTTTTGGTTCAGAGATAAACCTCCAAGAAAATCTAATGGACGATTTTCTTGGAGGTTTGTAGTTTGTATGTCCAGTAATGTTGTTTTCGTAGTAGTAGCAATACATTGTAAATTAAACCATAGTATCCTCAACATATATTGCCTTTGTAGTCCACCCCTTTTCAATTTTTGATTGAGCAATAGAAACTGCATTTGAAGCAATAAATTCCTAAACTGTAAACTTAATATTTTTGCTATTATAAGTGTATAACTAAAAATAAAAAAGCTTTATACAATTTTAGTGGACTGAATTAGTAAAGAGATATAAAATACAAATTATAGAAAATATATAAGGAGGAATTGCTAATGCAAAAAGTTCTAAAAGAGAGAAAAGATGTAGACCAAGCACTTACTTGGGATTTATCTGCTATTTATTCTACAGATGAAGAATTTCAATCAGCTGTAAAAGAGATGAAAGAGCTTTCTATGAAAATAGAAAAAGATTATAAAGGCAAATTGAATACAGCAAAGAAGATTAATGAATGCTTAGATGAACTAAGAAAATTATACAAGATTAAGGATCTTACAAATTCTTATGCAGAGCTTTCGGTTTCAGTTGATTATACCAATAATGAAAATCAGGATAAATATTCCAAAAATATCAATATAACATCAGATATTGAAAGCAAATTAAGTTTTATAGAAAGCGAAATCATCCAAGCTGATGATAAAGTTTTAGATGATGCAATAAATGCATCAAAAGAAAATAGTAATTATTTAAAGGATAAAAAAAGAGAAAAGGTATATGCACTTCACCCTGAAGTAGAAAGAGTATTAGCTGCTTTATCTGGAACTTTAGAAGCACCTTATAAAGTTTATGAGCAGGCTAAGCATGCAGATATGAACTTTAAGAGTTTCGCCGTAGATGGAAAGACATATCCTCTTGGATATGCACTTTTTGAAAATGAATATGAATATGAAAATGATACAAAGGTTAGAAGAGCTGCTTTCAAAGCCTTTTCAGATAAAATAAGACAATATCAATATACTACAGCAGCAGCTTATGGAGTTCAAGTACAGAAAGAAAAAAATATAGCTACATTAAGAGGTTTTGATTCTGTTATAGATAGTTTATTGTTTTCTCAAAAGGTTGATATAGACTTATACAACAGGCAGATAGATATTATAACTGAAAAACTAGCACCTCATATGAGAAAGTATGCAAAACTTCTCAAGAAAATACATAAACTTGATGAAATGACTTTTGCAGACTTGAAGATTGCAGTGGATCCAGAATATGATCCTAATGTGACAATTGAAGAATCTAAAAAATATATTGAGGGTGCTTTGGCTATATTAGGTGATGACTACTTAGAAATGGTCAAAAGAGCTTATAACGAAAGATGGATTGACTTTGCACAAAATAATGGAAAATCCACAGGAGGATTTTGCGCAAGTCCTTATGGAAGCAACTCCTTTATATTGTTATCATGGAGTGAAAAGATGGCAGAGGTATTTACCTTAGCTCATGAACTTGGTCATGCAGGTCACTTTAAATTATGTAACGAAAGTCAAAATATATTTGATGTAAATGTTTCTACATATTTCGTAGAAGCGCCATCTACTATGAATGAGCTTCTTATGGCAAATTATCTTTTACAGACTAATAAGGATAAAAGGTTTAGAAGATGGGTTTTATCTTCAATGATTAGTCATACTTATTATCATAATTTTGTAACTCACCTTTTAGAAGCAGCTTATCAAAGAGAGGTATATAGAATAATTGATAAAGGAGGAAGTGTTCAGGCTTCAACTCTTAGCAAAATAAAAAAAGAAGTCCTTGAAAAGTTCTGGGGAGATGATGTGAAGATGATTGATGGAGCAGAGTTAACTTGGATGAGGCAGCCTCATTATTATATGGGACTTTATTCTTATACTTATAGTGCAGGACTTACAATAGCAACAGAAGTGAGCAAGAGAATATTAAAAGAAGGCAAGACAGCTATAGATGATTGGAGAAAAGTACTTAAAGAAGGAGGAACAAAGACACCTATAGAACTTGCAAAAATGGCTGGAGTAGATATAACTACAGATAAGCCTCTTGTTGATACTGTTGATTATATTGGTAGTATAATTGATGAAATAATTAGGCTTACTGAAGAAATTGAAGCTTAACTTGTAATAATTTCATTTGTTTGATATAATCTTAAAGGTGAAAATTAGCATTTAGTCAGTTCGAAAGCCTCCTGACTTAAAACAAAACTACGGTTAAATAATTAAGAATGATAAAGATTTGAATTGATTTTTGTTAATAGAATCTTTTATTTTTGTTGAGTTTATTTATCGTAGGAGATATTTCCTACGATTTTTTTGTTGTAATGTTTTTGGAGAGCTTTATATATAATGTTGATTTTCTAATATCATCAATAAAATGGAGTGGTTTATTTGAATAATAATATGACAACACAGAGATTAGTTAAAACAGCTATTATAGCAGCAATTTATGCAATATTAACACTTGTACTAGCTCCCATAAGCTATGGAGCTATTCAAATTAGAATATCAGAAATAATGGTGTTATTAGCACTTTTTGATCCGTTTTATATAGGTGGTCTTACACTAGGATGTTTTATTGCAAATATTCTTGGTCCAAATGGATTAGTGGATGCTATATTTGGTACATTAGCAACATTTATTAGTGTTTATGCTATTTCGGCTACGGCAAGAAGGGTGAAAAATAAAGATATTTCTTTAGTAGTAGCATCGCTTTGGCCTACTGTTATTAATGGGCTAATAGTTGGAGGCATGCTTAACTATCTTTATCAAGTACCGCTTGTGTTTGCAATTGGTACAGTTGCAATTGGTGAATTTGTTGTGGTTACTATAGTTGGAGTGCCAATTACGAAAATCATACAAACTAAATATGATATCCCCTTAGGGAAGAATTTAAAATAGCAAATTTAAAAGATCATGATTTTAATTAATCTTAAAACTCACGAAAATCTAGATGTTGAACTTTCGTGAGTTTTATATTATGTAAATTATATAATAATAGTGGTATTGTAAATTTTAAAGGAATAAATAACAAAATAGAATTATAGAATAAAAGAAGGCATAGGAGGAAATTTGATGGCAAAGATAACTAGTAAAAGTAATGATTTTCTATTTTCAGCAAAGGACTCAACATCTTCAAAAATTTATTCTCTATTATTAGATTTAGTAAATGATAATAGAGAAGATTTAGCAAGACTTGTTAAAAAAGTAGATTACCTATTAGAATATACAAGTACTTGCATAAAACAAAAGGATTTTAAAGAGGCAAAGGATATAAGTGAAAATGTTAATGAACGATTAAATTTCCTTGAAGACGAAAATGTTGATACAGAATATCTTAGATATCTATATGATGGTATTAAGAAAAAGATAAAGTAGAAAAGCGTAACTAAAATTCTAGATATGCATAAAATAGATAGAAATAATGATTTCGGAGAGTTCCATGTATAGAGATGAAGATGGAAAATATAATAATACTGTTAAGAGGATGAATATTGTAAATACCTTTCGTAAACTTTGGGAACAACATGGATTTTGGACTAGATCATTTATTATAAGTACAGCAGAAGGAACAGGAGACTTAGAATTAGTAACTAATAGACTTTTTAGAAATCCTGCTGACTTTGCAGAGGTGCTTAAATTATTTTATGGGAAAGAGAAAGCTAATACTTTTAAAAATTTACTAGAACAACATTTACTTATTGCAGCGGACCTTGTGAATGCAGCAAAAGCAGAGAGTACAGAAACTGCTGATGAAACTAGAAAGAAGTGGTATAAAAATGCAAGGCAAATTGCATATTTTCTTGAAGATATTAATCCAGTTTGGAAAAAAGAAGATTGGCAAGCAATGTTATTTGAACATTTAAAACTAGTTGAAAGTGAAGCTGTTAATAGACTTGGAAAGCAATATGCTGAAGATATAAAGATATTTGATAGTATTGAGAATCAAGCTTTGCAAATGGCAGATGAAATGTCAGAAGGCATTATGAGACAATTTAAAATTTAAAGTATAGAAAAGCGAAAAAGTGAATTCATACGAGTTCACTTTTTTTTTACAGTGTTTTAATGCCTTCTTCGTGAATGTTTATGACGTCTACCACCATTAGGAGTCATGTTGTTATTCATCATAGGATTTTGATTATTCATATTTCCCATAAGCATGCTTAATAATGGATTCATACCATTCATGTTATTTTGTCCATTACCATTTTGCATAAGCATATCAATTAGAGGATTATTACCTGTATTATTAGGATTATTATTCATATTGTTTGGATTACTGTTCATATTTTGAAACATATTCATTAAAGATTCCATTTGATTATTTGAATTATTTTGTCCAGAATTATTATTCATGTTGCCCATTAGCATATTTAATAAACCATTGTTATTCATCATAGGATTTCCACCATTACTATTCATATTCCCCATTAACATATTAATTAGTGGATTACCACCCATTCTGCCATTGTTACCTCCCATCATGCTGGCTAGTAACATATTTATTAAAGGATTCATTTTTTCACCTCAATACGTATTGCTTGTACTATGCTATATTGTATTTAAATTGCAAGTAATTGGTGACTGTCTAAAAATATTATATTAAAACACTTATAATCCATTACTTGACAAGGGGGAAAAAGATTTTTATACTTTAAGTTAATAAAATTTCAATCTCAGCAATAAAATGATAGGGAGGTTAAAGGTATATGATAAAAATTAGACCTCATCATATAAATTGTATTTACTTTTATAAAGGACTTGGTTATAGTGAAAAATTTATAAAAGAAATGGACAAAATAGTAGGTTTATTAAAAAGTGAAGAAAATGTAGATGTTAAACTTGTTAATTGCTGTGATGATATATGTGAAAATTGCCCAAATAAACTTCAAGGTGAAATTTGTTTAACAAAGGATAAAGTTAACATGTTAGATAAATTAACCTTAAGGGAATATGGGCTTCAAATAAACTCCATTTACAGTTTTTCTTATATTGAGGAGAATATTTATAGAAATTATTCAAAAGAAAAATTTAAAAAGATATGTAAAGATTGTGAATGGTATAAAAATGGAACATGCATGTAAGATAGAAAGGGGAAAGTGTAAATGTCAGTGAAAATGTTACATACCTGTATAAGGGTTAAAAATTTAGAGGAATCATTAAAATTTTATGGAGAAGCTTTAGGGCTTATTCAAACAAGAAGAAAGGACTTTCCAGCACAAAAATTTACCTTAGTATATTTATCTAATGAAGTAAATGGATATGAAATAGAACTTACATATAATTATGATGTAGAAAGGCCATATGAATTAGGAAATGGTTTTAGCCATACTGCTATTGGGGTTAAAAACTTGGAAGAGATGAGAGAAAAACATAAAGCTTTAGGTTATGAAGTTACAGATTTAAAAGGATTACCAGGAGAAAAACCTCATTATTATTTTGTAACTGATCCAGATGGATATAAAGTTGAAGTAATAAGATGTGATGAGTAATTATAAAATGAGGTGCATTAGAGTTATTCTAAAGCATCTCATTTTATTTACCATTTAGGATTTACATTAACAGTTTTATAATACTTTTTATTTACACTATCTTGAAGTAAACAGCGTTTGCAAAAGCTATTCATATTATTCAAGGGTTAAAGATAGTACACTGCATTTAGGAATAATAAATTTTATTCCTTCATCAGTAATTGTATAGTCCTTAAAATCTATAGGATAAACCTTATTAGGATTTTCAAAAGTATTATGAGCTGTCATTTTTTCTGTAAGCAGTTTTCCTGAAACTTTTCTGAAAGGATAATCAAGTATATTAATATCAAGCGCATAATCATTTGATAAAGAACAATTTGACATAGTTAAATGTAATTTGTTATCTTTGTCTAGAGAAACTGACTTAGAGATACTTGGTAAGCTATATTCTTCTCCTTTGATATCATAATTTTTTATAAAGCTGTTAACCAATATGCTATCCTGATGATGCTTATACATATTAAATACATGGAAAGTAGGAGTTTTAATCATTCTATCACCTTCAGTAAGGATAACAGATTGTAATACGTTAACTACTTGAGCGATATTAGCCATAATTACTCTATCAGAATGTTCATTAAAGAGATTTAAATTTATAGATGCAACTATAGCATCACGCATTGTATTTTGTTGATATAGAAAGGCAGGGTTTGTACTTTCTTCTACATCATACCAAGTGCCCCATTCATCAACTACTAGTCCAATTTTTTTTTTTTTTTCTGGGTCATATCTATTCATAAGAGAACTATGATTTACTAATAATTCTTCCATCATGTAAGTCTTTTTAATAGTTGTATAATATTCTTCTTCGTAAAATTTTGTAGCACTACCTTTATTACTTCAATTAGGACCAGGGACTGTGTAATAATGTAGGCTTATTGCATCAAAATATTTATGAGCAATGGACATAACACTATCCATCCAATTATAATCAGGACCATTTGGACCACAGGCTATTTTAAATAACTTATTATCGCTATAATTTTTACAGTAACTTTGATAACGTCTATATTCATCAGCATAATATTCAGGTCGCATGTTTCCGCCGCAGCCCCAATTTTCATTCCCTATGCCAAAGTACTTTAGATTCCAAGGCTTTTCATTAGCATTCTTTTTTCTCTCATCAGCCATAGGAGATATTCCATCAAAAGTAATATATTCAATCCACTCGGACATTTCTTGAACAGTCCCACTTCCTAAGTTACCGTTTACATAAGGCTCGTAATGAAGTTGAGAACATAATTCGAAAAATTCATGAGTTCCAAAACTATTATCTTCAACTAATCCACCCCAATTTGTGTTTATCATTTTTTTTCGATGAACTTTTGGACCAATACCATCTTTCCAGTGATATTCATCAGCAAAACATCCACCAGGCCAACGAAGCACTGGAATTTGTATTTCTTTCAATGCATTTACTACATCATTTCTCATTCCTCTAGTATTTGGAATAGGAGAATCTTCACCTACAAATATACCATTATAAATACATCTTCCAAGATGTTCTGAAAAATGTCCGTATATTTCTTTATTAATTTTATTTTTTTATCTTTTGGATTAATAAACATATTTAACTTTTTTATTTTCTAAACCTCCTAAATATTATATTGTTTTGCATTTGTTTTTCTGTATTAATTTTAACATAATGCATTATTTATGTTAATTGTTTTTGGCTTGACGTATTTATATTTATTTTTTAGAAAAAGTTATTATAATAATATATAGTATTTTAAATATAAAAATGTTTGGAGAAATATACATATGTATGAATTGTTAAAAGAAACTGAAATAGAGTATGTCAGGTGTTTTTCTAAAGAAGAAAAGGAAGGTTTTGTGACAAAATTTAGTGATGAAAGTTTCCAAGATTCTTATGCAAATAATTTAACTATATTAAATAAGACTGTAGATGATAAGATTAAAGTTGAAATAATTAATAATGAAATATATAAGAGTAAAAAAGAGAAAAGAGATTTTTTGTTATTTGAGGTAGATGGGGAAATATCAAAGGAAGTTATCAAAAAATTAAATATAAGCCCTACTAGTATAGATAAACTAGATTATATGAAAATAGAAACAGCGGAATATATAAAAATAAATCAAAGGGGAGATTGTGTAGTAAAAGAAGTGAAAACTGATGAAGAGTACAGTGATATTATTAAAATTAACATTTTAGATTATGCTCCATTAGTAGGTAGAAGTTATTCTAGAAGGAGAATAAAAAGAAAAGTAGATGTTTATAAAGAGTCTAGTAATAATTTGTCATGCTTTATTTCTTATTTAGAAGATGAACCAGTTGGATCATGTGAATTATTATGGAATAAAGATGTAGCTAAAATAGAAGACTTTGGAGTTTTGAAAGAGTATCAAAACCAAGGTGTTGGGAAAAGTATATTGAGGAATATGTTAAAAAAATCATATGATGATGGTGTAAAAACCGCTTATGTGATTACTGAAAATAAAGGGAGAGCAAAAGAAATGTATAAAAAGTTGGGCTTTAAAAAGATAGGAGAAAAGACACAACTTATATTTTCCCTATAATGTATTAGGAGTGAATATAAAGAGAACCCTTAGATAGAAATCTAAAGGGTTCTTTAAAATATGAATAAGTTATTTTACATATTTTATTACATTTTCATTTTTTTCATGAGCTTTTCCTTCGATAGCGGCATAACCTAAAGCTGCTATGCCCCATACTATATGATTTTCAGGAATTTCAAAATCAGATAATAGTGCACGAACTGCTTTTTCATCGCAGATTGTTTTTAATTGATTAATCCAACAAGAACCTATTCCTAAAGAATTTGCCATTAAAAAAATATTTTCAAGAGCACAAGAACAATCAGCTAAACCGTTAGAATTATCTCTGTCGTTTGAAAGTAATATAATAGTTGGCGGATTGTACATGTTATAGCTTTTATCTCTACCTAAGGCTTCTCTTATAACTTTTGAAAGAGCTTCAATTTTATCTTTGTTTTGTATAACAGTAAACTGCCAACTTTGTTTGTTCATTCCACTAGGTGCATGAATACCTGCTTTTAAAATTAATTGTAAGCTATCATCTTCTATTTGTTCATCTTTAAAAGATCTAATACTTTTTCTAGTTAATATGTTGTTTAATACTTCGTTCATTTAAATCACTCCTTAAGTTTACTATATTATTATAATTTTACTACAGTGAAGAAATAAAATAAATAATTCTACAACTGAATTTTAAATAGTATACTAATTAATAATAGACATCTATTATGTTTCACAACATAGAATTTCCAATTATTTTAAATTGTGTGAATCTTATAAAAACCATTGGAATAATAATTTTATATGATAGAATAATCATAAGTAACAATGAAAGCTATAGAATAAAATTGTTTCAAGGACAAAGTAATTTAAATTGAGGTGTAGAAGTATGGAAACTTATGACGAGTTAAGTGATGAAAATATACTAGAAAAAGCCATATCTAAGGAAAGTTATTTAAAACTACTAGCTAGGCAATATCCAACTATTGCTGCAGCGTCTACAGAAATTATAAATTTAGAAGCAATTTTAAATTTACCAAAAGGTACAGAACATTTTTTAACTGATATACATGGAGAATATGAGCCTTTTATTCATGTGTTAAAAAATGGTTCTGGAGTTGTAAAAAGAAAAATTGATATGATTTTTGGAAATACCTTAATGGATAGCGAAAAGAAAAAACTTGCTACTTTAGTTTACTATCCTGAACAAAAATTAGAGCTTATCTTAAAAGAAGAAAAGAATATAAAGGATTGGTATAAAATTACTTTGTATAGATTAATTGAACTTTGCAGGCATGTTTCTTCTAAGTATACAAGATCTAAAGTAAGAAAAGCATTACCAAATGATTTTAGATATGTAATTGAAGAATTATTACATGAGCAAGTTGATGAAATTGATAAGCAAGAATATTATGATAGAATTATAACAACAATAATTGATATTGGAAGAGCTAGTGAGTTTATTATAGCACTTTCAAAACTTATACAAAGGTTAGTAATAGATAGGCTTCATATATTAGGAGATATATATGATAGAGGTCCAAGACCTGACATAATTATTGATACCCTTATGAATTATCACTCTGTAGATATACAATGGGGAAATCATGATATGTTATGGATGGGGGCAGCAGCAGGGGTAAGGACATCTATAGCAAATGTATTAAGAATATCTGCAAGGTATTCGAATTTAGATATTATAGAAGATATATATGGTATAAATTTATTGCCTCTTGCCACCTTTGCATTAAGGTATTATGAAAATGACCCATGTACTGAATTTATACCTAAGATTAATGAAGATAATATTTATAGTAATCATGAAGTAGAATTAATAGCTAAAATGCATAAAGCTATTACAATCCTTCAATTTAAGCTTGAGCATGAAATAATTAAAAGAAGACCAGAGTTTAAAATGGAAAATAGACTATTACTAGATAAGATTAACTATGAAGAAGGAACTGTTAGCCTAAGAGATAATGTATATGAACTAAAAGATAAGTATTTTCCAACAATAGATAAAAATAATCCATATAAGCTTACTGAAGAGGAAGAAGCTTTAATGGAAAAATTAGAATCTTCATTTATTAATAGTGAAAAATTGCAAAGACATATTACCTTTTTATTTGCAAAAGGTAGCATATATTTAAAATATAATTCAAATCTTTTGTTCCATGGATGTATTCCTATGAATAAAGATAAAACTTTTAAGTCTATGAAAATAAATGGAAAAGAGTATAAGGGAAGATTGCTTTTAGAGAAATTTGAATCTTTAGCTAGAGAAGGATATTTTAATAAAAGTGATGAAGTTAAGAAACAGTACGGAATGGATATGATGTGGTATTTATGGACAGGTTCTGTATCATCACTTTTTGGAAAAGAAGAGATGGCTACGTTTGAACGTTACTTTATAAAGGATCAAAAAACTCATAGAGAAGTTAAAAATTCATATTATAGATATAGGGATGATGAAGAAATGTGTAATATGATTTTTAAAGAATTTGGACTTGATAAAGATGAATCAATGATAATAAATGGACATATGCCAGTAAAAAATATGAAAGGTGAAAGCCCTGTAAAGGCAAATGGGAAGCTTTTAGTAATAGACGGGGGTTTTGCAAAAGATTATAGGAGAGATACTGGCATTGCAGGATATACCTTAATATATAATTCATATGGTATACAACTTGTTTCCCATGAGCCATTTGCTTCAACAGAGGATGCAATTGAAAAGGAAACTGATATCCTTTCATCTACCATGGTAGTAGAAAAGAAGTTAGAAAGAAAAAGAGTTGGAGATACGGATGTTGGAGAAGAACTAAAGAAACAAATAAATGATTTAAAATTATTACTTACTGCTTATAGAAGAGGATTAATAAATGAAATTCTATAAATTATATAGAATTAAAATATGGAAATTTCAGGGGAGTCATAAAATTGACTTCCCTGAAATTTTTATTAAGTTTAAATATTAAAATAGTTAAGAAAAACTTAACAAAATAAATATAAAATTAAAGATATTGGTATACAAGATAAGGAATTTATGTTAATATTAACTTGTAAACGTTAAATCTGCAGATATAGACGTTGTATAAAATTTGAAAATGGGGGGATTCAAGATGAAAAAATTTAAATTATTATGTCTTGGTGTAGTTGTTGCATTTGTTGCTGCTACAGCATCAAATACTACCGTTGCTAAAGCTGCAACTACAATAGTTGTAAGTAATGGTGGTACAACATTATCAAAAGCTTTATCAAGCGCAAAATCTGGAGATACAATTATAGTAAAGGGAACAGTAAAATCGGGATCTGTATCGGTTCCAGCTGGTGTAATAATTAAAGGTCAATCAAATGGAAAGATTGATTTCTCTGGAAATGGATCTGGTAGAGGATTAACGGTAAATAGTAATGGATCTACTATACAAGATTTAGAAATTTGCAATGCTGGAGATAATGGAATATATGTTCAAGGGTCAAAAAATAACTTTATTAGGTTAAATGTTCATAATAATAAAGATGCAGGTGTTCAAATATCAAATGGAGGAGCAAATAACTATTTGAGTTTTGTTCGTTCTCATCATAATGCAGATGCTAAAGGGGAAAATGCCGATGGATTTGCAATAAAGTTACATTCAGGGGCAGGAAATGTGTTAGAAGATTGTATTTCTGAATATAATTCAGATGATGGATATGATTTATATGCTGCTCATGGAGCTGTAAAATTTATAAGATGTCAAGCTAATTATAACGGAGAATGTGCTGGCATTAGAGGAGATGGAAATGGGTTTAAAGTTGGAGGTGTTGATAACAAGACTTCAGGAGTTAAGGCTCATTTAGATCCTTTAAATCATTATTTAGAAGGATGTACAGCAAAGGGTAACAAGGCAAATGGATTTGATAGAAATAATCAAAGTGGTGTAGTAACAATGAAGGGATGTACTTCAGATTCTAATGGTAAAAAGAATTATAGTTTCCCACTAACAGGAACTCCATCAGCTTTAGGTTACAAAGTAACTTTTGGAAAAGCTATAATTCAAAATAGTAAATCCATTAATGGTAAAAATGATATTTCTGGTGCTACATTAACAGGAAGATGTTTAGGTTTCTAATCTGATAGATCAATTAAAGATAAGCTATCTTATGGAAAAGATAGCTTATTTTTTTATAAAAAGCTATGTTAATCAAAAAAAGTATGGAAATCAAAAAAATTAAAATACTAGTATACAACATCATAAAAATGTGTTAATATATAAAATGTAAACGATATTATAAATTGATTTGCCAAATTGTTTGCATTTATCAATTTAGCAAAAATATTAATTAACTGGGGGAATTAAAATGAAAAAAGTAAAATTATTATGTCTAGGAGTAGTTCTATCATTTACAGCAGTTACTGCATCAATGGGGGTAACAGCTAAGGCAGCAACTACATACACGGTAAAGGCTACTGGGGGTATGACTTTAGCAGCTGCAGTAAATAAAGCAAGTGCTGGAGATACGATTGTAATTGATGGAGCTGTAACATCAGGAACTGTAAAAGTTACGAAATCAGGAATTACAATAAAGGGGATTAACAAAGCTAAAGTTGATTTTAAGCAAACTGCTGTTGGTCAAAAAGGGTTAGATTTTTCAGGAAGTAAAAATATAGTTCAAGATTTTGAAGTATGTAATGCTGGTGATAATGGTATATATGTTACAGGAACAGAAAATAAATTCTATAATTTAGAAGTGCATGATAATAAAGATGCTGGAGTTCAAATATCAAATGGAGGAGATAACACTTATTTGTATAGAGTTCACTCTTACTTAAATGCAGATGCTCCAAATGGAGAAAATGCAGATGGATTTGCAGTTAAATTACATTCTGGAAAAGGAATAGTTTTAGAAGAATGTGTTTCTGAAAATAATTCAGATGATGGATATGATCTATATGCTGCTCATGGAGCTGTAAAATTTATAAAATGTCAAGCTAATAATAACGGAAATGCTAAAGGATACAGCGGTGATGGAAATGGATTTAAACTAGGTGGAGTAGATAATAAAACTCCAGGAGTAGCTGCCCACATCGATAATTTAGATCATTATTTAGTTGGATGTACAGCAAAAGGCAATAAGAAAAATGGTTTTGATAGAAACAATCAAGGAGGCCATGTAACTATGGAAGGATGTACAGCTGATTCTAATAAAGGATTAAATTATAATTGGCCAGCAAAAGGTACTCCATCAGCAATCGGTCATGAAGTAACATTTGGTACAGCATACATTACTAAAGGTAGCGTATCAATAAATGGTAAAAGTAATCTTACTGGTGCAGTAGTAACTAGCAGTCCAACAGTTAAATAAGTTACATTATATGTAATTAGTGAAATAACATAATAACTAGTTATAAAAATGATGAATTCAGATTGAATTCATCATTTTTTGTTCAACAGAATATAAAAAGAAATAAAATATTTTTTAGAGTGACATGAAAATATATATTGACATATGCTGGTAACTATTGTATTATTGTATTAAGCACTTAATACAATAATACAAAGGAGTGATATGATGGCATGGGAATTTAATAATTCGGCACCTATATATCAGCAACTTATGGAGCAAATAAAGCTCAATATAATTTCAGAAGTCTATTCAGTAGGGGAAAAGCTTCCTTCAGTTAGAGATATGGCGAGTGAGGCAGCGGTTAATCCTAATACTATGCAAAAAGCTCTTACTGAATTAGAGAAGACAGGGCTCGTATATAGTCAAAGAACAGCAGGTAGATTTATTACGGAGGACAGGGAAATGATAAAGAATGCGCAAACTAATTTAGCAAAAGAACAAATTGAAAAATTTCTTTTATCTATGAAGAATATTGGCTTTACTGAAAAAGAAACTATTTCTATGATAGAAAAAGTTGCAAAGGAGATGAATTAATGGATAATCCAATTTTTGAATGTAAGGATTTGGTTAAAACTTATGGCGGTAAAAAAGCATTAAATGGGATTAATTTATCAGTTAATAGAGGAAGGATAGTTGGGTTGTTAGGGCCAAATGGTAGTGGAAAAAGTACTTTAATAAAGCTAGCAAATGGACTATTAACACCTAGTAGTGGAGAAATCTTAATCGGTGGTAAAGTTCCTGGAGTGGAAACTAAAAAGATAGTTTCGTACCTGCCAGAAAGGACTTATCTTAATGATTGGATGAGGGTATCAGATATTATAAACTTTTTTTCAGATTTTTATTTAGATTTTAATAAAGAAAAAGCATATGATATGTTAGGCAAATTGAAAATTGATGCTGGAGATAAACTTAAGACTATGTCAAAGGGAACTAAAGAAAAAGTTCAATTAATTTTAGTAATGAGTAGAGAAGCTGAACTTTACTTTTTAGATGAGCCAATAGCTGGGGTTGATCCAGCAGCTAGAGATTATATATTAAATACTATTATTAATAACTATAATGAAAATGCTACAGTTATCATATCTACACATATAATATCTGATATAGAAAAGATATTAGATGATGTAATTTTCTTATCATATGGAGATATATCATTGACTATGAGCGTTGACGAAATAAGAGAAGAAAAAGGTATGAGTGTTGATGCATTATTTAGGGAGGTATTTAGATGTTAAGAAAATTATTAAAATATGAGTTCAAAGCAACAGCTAGAATACTATTACCATTATATGGAGCCCTGATAATATTTTCTATAATAAATAAGTTTTTTATTGGCACTAATAATAATTACGAAAGGTTAAGTGGTTTAGGGCACATTCCAGCAGTAATTACTATGTTTGCCTATGTTGCAACTATGGTAGCAGTAATTGTTGTTACTTTCTTCATAATTATTCAAAGATTTTATAAGAACTTACTAGGCGATGAGGGGTATTTAATGAATACAATTCCTGTATCATTAAATAAAAACCTGATGAGTAAACTTATCGTAGCAATTGTATGGAATATAGTTAGTGTGGCGATAGCTATTATATCAATTGTAATCATGGCATATACGCCAGGTGATTTTAGTAATGTTTTTAGGGACATTGGCCAAATACTATATGTAGGTTTTAGTGAAATAGGGATAAACATGGTTACAATTCTTATAGAAATTATAATTATAATTCTTGTAGGTGTTGTAGAATCGACTTTAATGATATATGCATCTATATCATTAGGACATTTAGCGAACAGGAGAAAAATATTATCATCTTTTGGTGCTTTTATTGTGTTAAGTATGGTGATCAATAGCATTTTTGGAGCTGTATCATCTTTTATTAATATTGAAGGCGTTGTTAATATAACAACAACAAATTTAGCACCTATTCATAAGTTTTTATTATTTGGGATTGGATCAGAAATTTTACTTTCAATAATATTTTATGTAATTTGTCATTATGTTTTAAGAAACAAACTTAATTTGGAGTAATTTGAGAATAAGAAAACTTTATATATTTTAAAAGAGCCCTACATGATAGATTTTTAATTTTCTATCATGTAGAGCTCTTTTTTGCATAAATTACTGATATACAGGTAAGTTTGAAATGAAATGTAATTTTAGATATAAATATTAAAAGTATATATAGTTGTAAAATTTTATTTTACATAATATAATAAGTAGACAAGTTAAATGCGAATTAGTTGCATTTGAGATTTGCGCATATATAATGAAAAATTATGTTTTAAATATGACTTAGGCTAAAGAGTTATGTAAGTATATCTAAATTATAAATTAGTATCATATATATATTATAATTTAGATTTCATATTAGTAATGATTAGTTTTTTGAGTTTAGAATTTAATTGAGGAGTGGTATATTTGGATATAAAAATAGATATAGTTTCAGGCTTTTTAGGTGCAGGAAAAACAACATTAATAAAAAAATTGCTAGATAGTGATTTAAGAAAAGAAAAATTGGCTATTTTAGAAAATGAATTTGGAGAAGTATCTATAGATGGAGATCTTTTAAATGATACTAAAGTAGATATAAAAGAAATAAATTCAGGATGTATTTGCTGCTCGTTAGTAGGGGATTTTAAAGAGGCCATGCATGAAATTATAAAACAATATTCTCCAGAAAGGATAATAATTGAGCCGTCTGGGGTAGCAAAACTTTCGGATATAATTAAATCCTGTAAAAGCATATCTAAAAATAATAATATTTATATTAATAATATATTTACAGTGATAGATGTTATAAACTATGAAGCTTATATAAATAATTTTGGAGAGTTTTATAAAGACCAAATAAAAAACGCAAATACCATAATCCTTAGCAAAATAGAGAACAATGATGAAGAGCAAATTAAAAAAATTAGTAGATTAATTAGAAATATAAATAAAGAAAGTAGTATAATTACAGCTCCTTTAGATGAAATGGATGGTAATGATATATTGACGATTTCAAAAGAAGATATAAAGAAAAGTAATGAGAAAACATTATCTATAAAAAAGTCATTTAAAATAAGTGCAGTAAATAAGGTATCACATTCTCATAGCGCTGATAATATTTTTAATAACTGGGGAGTTGAGACGCAAAAATCTTTTTCAAAATCAACATTAGAAAAAATATTTAAAATTATAGTAAATGATAAAAGTTATGGGAATATTTTAAGAGGAAAAGGAATAGTTAAACTAGAAGAGGGAATCTGGGGAGAATTTCATTATACTCCAGGTAAGTTTAAGATTAATAAGGCAACAAAACAAAGAGTTGGAAAGATAGTTATTATTGGAGAAGGTGTAGATAAAAATAAATTAAATTTGTTATTTAATATAAATGGATAATTCAGAATAAAGGGGACAGGTATGAAGATTAAAGTTGATATACTGATGGGATTTCTCGGTTCAGGAAAAACTACATTAATAAAATCCTTTATAGAAAATGGTGGCTTAAGAGATGAAACTGTTGTTATTGTTCAATATGAATCTGGTAAGACAACTATTAAAGAAGAGAAATTCAATAACAAAATAATAATAATGCAAAGAAAAATAGATGAGCCTTTTAATAAGAATTGCTTAAGGGAGATAATATCAAAATATACTCCCGATAGAATTATTATTGAATACAATGGTATGGGTGATACAGAAAAATTTCTCGAAGGATTTAATGATCCTTATCTAGAAAAAATTTGTAAGATTAATAAAATTATTAGTACTTTAGATATGAAAACTGCAAATATGTATCTTATAAACATGGCAAATAAGATTAGAGAACATATCGTAAATAGTGACATAATAATATTTAATAATGCAAATAATATGAACAAGGACACTATCCAAAATATAAAAAGAAATATTAGGCAAATTAATGAAGTTGCAAAAATTTATGAGTTTCCAACTGTTGATATAGAGGAAAAATCAATAAGAAAGAAAAAGCTATGTTTGAACACAAGTGAAGAGAAAGTAGGTAGTAAAGAAATAATATTAGTTATTTTAGGGTTTATGATTTTATTTTGGCTTGGTTTATGCTTTCCTCTTGTAAGTGATTTTACTAATAGTTATTTAGATAAAAATTGGATTAACTCATTTAATAAAATATTTATGGGAATTCTAATTGAAACTTTACCTTTTTTACTTATTGGTGCCTTCTTATCATCT
The DNA here is from genome assembly GCF_007115085.1 of Clostridium sp. HBUAS56017. Lineage (NCBI taxonomy): Bacteria > Bacillati > Bacillota > Clostridia > Eubacteriales > Clostridiaceae > Clostridium > Clostridium sp. HBUAS56017. Next base: position 28,815 of record NZ_SULK01000014.1, read on the forward strand.
ATGATTCAAATATGTGTTTCAGAAAATATTTTGGCAAAGATATTTCCACGTAATACTATCATGGCATCTATAGTAGCCGCCGTTTCAGGAATTTTATTTCCAGTATGTGATTGTGGAACTATTCCTGTAGCAAGGGGATTCTTAAAGAAAGGGCTGCCATTATCAGTAGCTGTTACATTTATGTTATCGGCACCTATAGTAAATCCTATCGCAATAATCTCTACGTTATATGCATTTCCAGATATGAAGTATATAGTGGTATATAGAGTGATTTTAGGAATTATAATTTCTATAATTGTTGGATTGATTATGAATAGATATTCAGCAAAGGATGTTGTTAATGATTATATAATTAATTGTCAATGTGAACTATGTAGTGGAGAATATACAACCAGCAAAAATATTTTTACAAAGATTAAAGGAGTTTTTTTACTTGCAGGGGATGAGTTTATAAATGTAAGCAAATATATGATTGTTGGAGCTCTTCTATCAGCTAGCATTCAAACTTTAATAGGACAAAAAGTAATAGCATTTGTTCCAGAAGGAAAAGTAGCATCATTAATTATTATGATGGTGTTTGCATTTGTATTTTCTGTATGTTCAACTTCAGATGCCTTTATTGCAAAAGGTTTCTTAAATGAATTTTCTAAAGGATCAGTTTTAGGTTTTTTAATAATTGGACCAATGATAGATATTAAAAATACTATGATGCTCCTTGGAAGCTTTAAAAAATCATTTGTAGTTAAATTATTGTCTTTAATAATTATTGTTTCCTTTATATTATTAATGTTAGTGCCTTTATAAAATAGATGGAGTTGATTTAAGAATGAAAAAAGTAAATTTAGAAATAATGTTAAAGCTATTTATTCTACTAGGATTTTCTACTTTTTATTTTATCCTTGTTAGAAGTGATATGATAACATTATATGTGCATCCAAGAATTATACCATTTGCTAAGTTCAGTATTGTAGCTATGATGTTTATAGTTTTATTTTTAGTATTTGACATATTAAAGGCTAGGACTGTAAAGAGAAAGATGAGAAATTATATTGTTTTCATAATTCCATTTGTTATGATGCTTGGGATGAAACCTAATAGTACTAATATGGGAGCTTCAAATAATTCAAAATTTATAGAGGATAAATCTGATAATGTAGATTCTGCACAAAATAATAATATTAGTAGTGCAGAGCCTAAAAATGGCAATGATAATAAGAAAATAAGTATAGATGAAAATGGGAAAATTACAGTTACAGATAGTAATTATATTAATTTTTTAACTGAGGTAGAAAATAATATTGATAGTTATATTAATAAAGAAATTGAAATAGTAGGCTTTGTGTATAAGGAAGATGGCATGAAATCAAATCAATTTGCATTGGTTCGTAATATGATGGTATGTTGTACGGCTGATATGCAAATGGTTGGATTATTATGTGATAATGCAGAACCTGTTAAATATGAGGTTGACACTTGGCTTAAAGTTAATGGAACACTGGAATTAGGCAAAAGGTTAGAGGAGAAGGTAGCTATTATTAAAGTAAAGAATATCGAAAAAGTTGATGCACCTAAAACACCTTATGTGTATCCTTATTAGTTGAATATTGGTAGGTTTAAAGAATATAATAGTTAAAAATAAAGGTTCATACTTTTTAAAGTATGAACCTTTGCGAGTAAATAGAAGTTTAGTTTTACCTATATCACTTGTTATGTGATTCTGATGCCCTAAATCTATTTAAAAGAATAGTAAATTACTTATTCTCTTGCTCACAATTCTAGTTTATCCAAAGAAAAATAAATTATTCATACAAATTTGAAAATAATATGTAATTTTATATAGAAGTAAATGAATAATATTAAAGAAATAAAAACGTGCTTTGATTATAATTATGTTTATTAGTTTAGTATGTAGACTATAGAATTGAGAAGTGGTAAGATATATTCAAAAGTAACATTAATTATGATAAATAGGGGGACATTATGAAAAAGATAGTATTCGGTGGAGGATGTTTTTGGGGCGTAGAAAAGTTTTTTGCTATGATACCAGGAGTTATAGATACAGAAGTAGGATATGCTAATGGAAAGACTGAAAATCCAACTTATGAGGAAGTATGTAAAAATGACACCTATTTTGTAGAAGTATGTTATATTACATACGATGAAAATGTAGTAAAATTAGATACATTATTAGATAAATTTTGGAGTGTAGTAGATCCAACAACAGTTGATAAGCAAGGAGAAGATGTAGGAACTCAATATAGAACAGGAATTTACTATTTAGATAAATTAGATCTTGATACCATTATAAAAAGTAAGAATAAAATACAAAATGAATATGATAAGCCAGTAGTTACAGAAGTTAAACCACTTGAGAAGTATTACTCGGCTGAGGAATATCATCAAGATTATTTAAAGAAAAATCCAAATGGCTATTGCCATATTAAATTTGATTAATATAAGAGTTGCAAGGAATTGCAACTTTTTTTATTGCAGGCAACTGTAAAAAATTAACTATTGGTAATAAACTTTGAATTATTAAGAAGAAACATAGTAGAAGATAAAATAATAAAGTAAATAGTAAGTATTGTTTTTATGATAAAAATATGTAAAAAAAGTTTAACACTACTATAAATTCAATTTTATATATAGTATTATAAAATGGTATATTTAATAAGATTACAGGGGGGTAAAAAATGTTATTTAAGAAAAAAAAATTCACTGCAGTAATTACTGTAGTGGCTTTGTGGGCAAGCTTTATTGGCCCAAGTCATGTGGTAAGAGCCTATGATAATTCAGCAAAAGATAAAAAAATAGCTGCCACTGATACAACAAAGGTACAAATATTATCTACTACAGATTTACATGGAAAGTTTAAAAATTATGATTACGCTACTAATTCCATAGCAGCAGGGGGATTAAACCAAGTTGCAGCTGTTGTTAAAGAGGAAAAGGCAAAAAATCCCAATACCATAGTCGTAGATAATGGCGATACTATACAAGGAAATTACAATCATTTATTCTTAAAAGAAGATTATTTGGAAAAAAATAAAGATCCTATGATCTTAGGGCTAAATACTATTGGTTATGATAGTTATTCTCTAGGAAATCATGAATTTAATTATGGCATGAGTATTTTACAGAAGGTAGCTAAGCAATCAGAAACAGGAGGAACACCTGTACTTTGTGCAAATCTATATAAAGATGGGCAAAGAGTATTTAAGCCATATACAATAAAAGATATTAATGGAATAAAAGTGGCAATTATAGGGGTTGTTACTAATAATATAACAAGATGGGATGGGGACAAGCTAAAAGGTTATGATCCTAGAAATCCTGCTGATGAAGTGAAGAAGGTTATTGATGAATTAAAGAGCAAAAATTTAGCAGACTTATTTATAGTTACTTCTCATATGGGGGTGAAAAATGAGTATGGTGGTGGAGATAGTGCTACTGATATAGCAAATGAAAATCCAGATGTATCTATGATAGTTGCTGGACATACTCATGTTAGCATAAAAGAACAAATAGTTAATGGTGTTTTAATAACACAACCTAAGAATGCTGGAGCAGAGGTTTCTAAAGTAGAATTAGAAGTTGAAAAAACAAGCACAGGCTGCAAGGTAGTAAATAGAAGTGCAAGTTTAATTCCTTTGTCAAAAGCATCAGAAGAAGATGAAGTATTAAATAAAGAGCTTGAAAAGTACCATCAGGAAGCTTTAGCAGATGGAAAGACTAAAATCGGAGAACTTAAAGGGGAAGATTTAGCTGAAAAAAATAGAGTTAAAGGAATCCCAGAATCTTTTGTAAGTGATCAAGGTGTAACTGACTTAATTAATGAAGTGCAGTTATACTATAGTAATAAACATCTTCAATCAATTGGAGTTGATGGAAACAAGGTTCATCATGTCTCAGGAGCAGCAATGCTTTCAGAAAGTTCTAATCTTAAGACAGGAACAATTGCAAAATCAGATTTAGCTAATATTTATAAGTTTGATAATAAATTATATACAATAAAAACAAATGGTAAGCAATTAAAGAAATATTTAGAGTGGACAGCTCAAATTTATAATACATTTAAAGAAGGAGATTTTAGTATATCTTTTAATCCTAAATTTGCATCATATTTATATGATACATTAAGCGGTGTTAAGTATGATATAAATATTTCAAAGCCTGCTAAAAGTAGAATTGAGAATTTAAAATTTCCAGATGGAAAACAAGTTGAGGACAATGATGAAATATATTTAACAGTAAATGATTATAGATATAATTCAAATCTTGCACCAATATTTGATAAGGGAGAATTTGAAAAAGTATATGAATCTACTAATGATCCTCTTTCAGATGTTAGAGATATGATAGCAACATATATTAGAGATGCTAAAAGTGGAGTTATATCAAGAAATGTAGATAATAACTGGAAGTTAACAGGAGTTAAATATAATGACCAATTAAGAAATGAAGTTATTAATCTAATTAATGATGGTACGTTAACTGCTAAAACTAATAATAATCTTATAACTGAACCATTAACATGGGATAGTGTTATAGATCAATTAAATACAAAAGGGTTAACAGATGAGGTTAATAAGTTAAAAGCACTAAATCCAAAAGTAATAGATGTATTAAGTTTTAATGATTTACATGGTAATGTACTTGAATCCGGAAAAAATATTGGTGCTGCAAAACTTGCAGGAGTTATTAATGAATATAGAGCTAAAGCAAATGATAGATATAGTGTAATTCCTGTTTCAGGTGGAGATTTATATCAAGGTACTGCAATTTCTAACCTTAAGCAAGGTGAGCCTGTAAATGAAATGTTAAAAGCTATTGGCTTAGAAGCTTCTGCTGTAGGTAATCATGAATTTGACTGGGGCCGAGAAAACTTAAAGAAATGGTCAGAAAAAGGGGGATTCCCTTTCTTAGCTGCAAATATGGTTTATAAGGATAATGGAAAAACAATTGAATCTGTTGAACCTTATAAGATAGTCGGAAGAAACGGAGTGAAAATAGCATTTATAGGTATTGCTACTCCAGAAACATTAACATCAACAAAGGCTGCCAATGTTGAAGGGATAGAGTTCTTAGATCCAGCAGAAACTTTGAAAAAATATATACCGATAGTTAAAGCAGAAGGTGCAGATGCAGTTGTTGCATTAACACATTGTGGTGCTAGTCAAAATAGTAAGACTGGTGAAATCACAGGAGAAGCTGCTGATATAGCAAACAAGGTTACTGGATTAGATGCAATAATTTCAGCTCATAGCCATACATTTGTTGATGGTAAGGTAAATAATATTCCAATTGTACAAGCTGGATATAATGGTAGAGGATTATCTAAATTAACATTTAAATTTGATGATAATAATAAAATGCTAAGTGTTGAGCATAATACACAAGTATTTAAAGGAATAGAATCTACACTTCCAGTTGATGAAAATGTTCAAAAGTTAATGAAAGAACAAGAAGAACAATTGAAACCTATATTTGGTCAAAAAGTTGCAACTTTACAAGATAGATTAAGCCATGACGATAAAAATTCAGCATTAACACCACTTGGAGTAACAGTTTCTGAAACTATGAGAAAGATAGGAAATACTCAAATTGCTATTAATAATGGTGGTGGTATAAGAAGAAGTCTTGAAAAAGGTGATGTTACTGTCGGTGATATGTATGAAATTTTACCTTTTGATAACACTATAGTAACTTTAAATCTTAAGGGATCTGATTTAATAAAAGTTATTGAACATGGTATTGATCCTAAAGATATTGCATGGGGGCAATTTGCAGGAATTAAAGTTTGGTACGATAAAGATACAAATAAGGTTACTTCTGTTAGACTAGCAGATGGTAGTAAATTAGATATGGATAAATATTATTCTGTTGCAATTAATGATTTTATGCTAACAGGTGGAGATGGATATGATTTTTCAGCAGCTAAGAATGTAGTGAATACTAATATAGTTATGAGAGAATCAATAGAAGATTCATGGAAGACTAATGGAATTCCAGTTTTAGATTATAATTTACTGATTTCTGGAGTTGATAATACTGCTGATAATAAGCAAAAAGACACTACAAATCCATTAGAAAATAAAGATGCAAAAGGAACTGATATAAATAATGAAGGTTCACCTAATGATTCTTCAGCTAGAATTGCAAAGACAGGAGATTACAAAGACATAGAAATATTTGCTTTTCTTGGTCTTATGTCAATTGCTGGAGCACTTGTAGTTGTTAACAGGAAGAAAAAAGTATTATAAAATAAATAGGCACATTAAAATAACTTCAAATTTAATGTGCCTATTTTCTTTGTTGTATTAGATTTAAATTAAGATATTTAGAATAAAAATAAAAGGTATAAAAATCATGAGACCTAAAAGATTATATAATGAAAAATACTTAATATATCTTGTGCTATTTTCTGAATAGTCTTTTGTGTAGAGTTTATATGAAATGAGACTTGCCATTGAAGCAATTAGTGTACCCATTCCACCTATATTAACTCCTAGGAGTAATTCTTTATAGTTGTTAGTAAAACTTGATAGGAGCATTGTACATGGTACATTACTAATAAACTGACTTAGAATGATGGAAGAAAAATAAGTGCTTGTCCCAGAATTCAAAAGTTTTGACATAAGCAGTTTAACAGTTTCTACCGATGAGATATTCCCTATAAAAATAAAGAAGAAAACAAAAGTTAAAAGCAGAGAATAATCAATTTCTTTAAATAATTTTTTATTAAAAATTAAAACTATAGAAATAGTAATAATAAAAGTGATTTTATAATCTATTATGTGAAATACCGAAGCTAAAATTATTATAAATAATATACTAAATATAATGGATGAAGCTTTATCCTTAATTTTAACTGAAGATAAATCGATAGTTAATTTATCTTTATTATTCTTTATTATCAATCCTATTAAAAAAGCTATTGATAGTAAAATCAAGTTAATTGTTATTAGAAAAAAGTTAATTGGAGATATATTGTAATAGGAGTAAATAAAAAGGTTTTGAGGATTTCCCATAGGCGTAAAAGCACTTCCAAGATTTGCAGCTAAAGTTTGGAATACAATAATTTTAATACTGCTAATATTAACTTTTTTACAAATTATTAAGGATAATGGTACAAAGGTAATTAACGCAACATCATTTGTTACAAGCATGGAAGCGAAAAAAGTTATAAAAGTAAGTGAAAATACAATACTTCTATAGCTTTTGCATTTAGTCAGCAGTTTTGTAGCAAAGTAATCTAAAATTTTAAGATTCTCAAAAGCTGCTACTATTATCATTAAATTAAATAAAAGTATAAGTACTTTAAAATCTATGTATTGGAGTTTAGGCATTGATACTATAGAGCTTAATAGAGCAAGTAGTGCAGCTATAGTAAGGACTACTTCTTTTTTTATGTAAGAAAATATATATTGCTTTTTAGGTATATTTAATACTAACTTCATGTTATTTCTCCTTGAATAAATAAATTAACTTAAAATCGTCCTGTATATTATAACAAAAAATTAATTTTTAAGTTAATATAAATATTTGTAATTGTATAACTAAATAGTATATAGTATATATTATGCTAGTTTATGACAGAAAGAGGGCAAAAAAGTGACGAAAGATATGACAAGTGGTAGTATACCAAAGCACTTAGTAACATTTGCAATACCTATGATTTTAGGTAATATGTTTCAACTTACATATAATGCAGTAGATGCAATTATAGTTGGACATTTTGTAGGGACAAGCTCTTTGGCAGCTGTAGGTGCAGCAAATCCTATTATGAATATCATCATTTTTTTTATAGTAGGCATATGCATGGGGACCTCAGTACTGATGAGCGAGTATTTTGGAGCTAACGATATAGGAAAGTTAAAGAGAGAAGTGTCTACATCCATGATTGTAGGGATGATTTTTACAATATTTATGAGTATAGCATGCTTTTTTTTAGCAGAACCTATTTTAGTGATAACTCAAACACCAAGTGAAATAATACCTGAAGCAAATATATATTTGAAGGTTATTTTTTCAGGATTGATATTTACTTTTTTGTATAATATATATTCATCAACTTTACGTAGTATGGGAGATTCTAAAACTCCAATTATATTTTTAATGATATCATCAGTATTAAATATTTTTTTAGCTATACTATTTGTGGTTGTTTTTAAGATGGGGGTAAAGGGAGCTGGGATAGCTACTGTAATTTCACAATTTGTATCTTGTGCTTTATGTATTGTATATGTATATATAAGAATGCCTATTTTACGATTCAAAAGATCAGAAATAGTGGTTGATAAAACACTTTTAAAGGATACTATAAATTATAGTTGGGTTACAGCACTTCAGCAAACTTGTCTTTATGTAGGAAAACTTTTAATTCAAGGATCAGTAAATAGGTTAGGAGTAAATAACATAGCTACATTTAATGCAGTTACAAGAATAGACGATTTTGTTTTAACTCCTGAGCAGAGCATAGCACATGCTACCACTACTTTTGTAGCTCAAAATAGAGGGGCTAAGAAAAGGGAACGTATAAGAAAAGGATTTTATGCAGGTATGATAATAGAAGCAATTTACTGGTTAATAGTTGCTGGACCTGTATATATGGGATCTGGCAGCTTAATGAAGCTATTTGTACCAGATAGCGGTGCTGAAGTTATTGGTCTTGGAGTGATATATTTAGAAAGTATGGCTATATTCTATATTTTGCCTGGGATGACAAATGGACTACAAGGTTATTTTAGAGGAATGGGAGATTTGAAAATTACGCTTGCTTCAACATTTATACAAATTGTTGTAAGAGTTATGTGTTCATATTTGCTCGCACCAAATTTTGGTATTGCAGGAATAGCTTTTAGCTGTTTAATAGGGTGGATTGCTATGCTTGCCTATGAAATTCCAGCATATTTTAGACACAAAAAGAACTTAAAGTTATATATAAAAAGAAGAAATTAAATTAGGAGGAATCATAGATGAAAAAGATTATTGCTATTATAATGGTGATGTTAATTGCATTAACATCAGTATCCTGTGGAAAGGATAAAAATGAAACTAAAAATGAAGAAACAATTGCAGAAAGCACAGAAAGTAATGACAATAATGAAGCGGCAGGGGGAAAAAGTGAAAAAAACAGTGGTTCTGATAGTAAAGAAACTAGTACAAATAATACGAAAGTAAATGGAAAGAAGAGTATATATAAAGAGAAGTTAGATAAAATACAAGAGGGACTTAAAGATTTGGATAGTCTCTATAAAGGAAATACAGCAGAGATGAAATCAGCAGCAAATCAAGAATATGAGAGATGGGATAAAGCTTTAAATGAAATCTATACTGAATTAAAGAAAGATTTATCAAAAAGTGATATGAGTAAACTTGAAAAAGAAGAATTACAGTGGATAAAAGATAAAGAAGATAAGGCTAAAAAAGCGGCTGCCGAGTTTAAAGGTGGAACAGCCGAAAATTTGACTTATACTGAGTCTTTAGTTCAATCAACTAAAGAAAGATGTTATGAGTTAGTAGAAAAATATATGAAATAACTTAATTAGCTATCGCTATTTAAATGATTTTTATAAGATTCACCCCAAACAGAAAGTGCATCAAGAACTGGGATAAACTCTTTTCCAAGGTTAGTTAAAGAATATTCAACCTTTGGTGGAACTTCAGGATATACTTCACGATGAACAAGGCCATAAGATTCTAAACTACGTAATTGTTTAGTAAGCATTGCCTGTGTTAAGTCAGGAATTTTTCTTTGAAGTTCACCAAAACGTAGAGTTCCTTGACTTAAATAGTATAGAACTATGATTGTCCACTTACCACCTAAAATTTTTTGAGCCGTTGTTATTGGGCATATCCCAAATAAATCTTTTGAATAATTCATAGTACTCTCCTTAATAGTATCAAAAAAGATACTGACTATTATAAAAAAACCTACTTGTTATTGAAATACTAGCATACTATAATTTGGTTGTAAAGTAATTATAATAGTATAGGATGGTGCAATATGGATAAAGTAATCAATTTCTTAAAAGAGAATTCTACGTTTTATTTTGCTACAGTGGAAGAAGGAGAACCAAGGGTTAGACCATTTGGATTTTTTATGGATTATGAAGGAAAGTTATATTTCGGAATGGGAGACCATAAAGCATCCTATAAGCAACTTTTAGAAAATCCAAATTTTGAAGTATCAACAACAAGTGCTAATGGGGAATGGATTAGAATTAAAGGTACGGCTGTATTTGATAAGAGTGAAAAGGCTTTGGAAGCTGCTTTTAATACTATGCCATCTTTAAGAAAAATTTATAATGAAGAAACTGGACTAAATATGGCTATATTTTATGTTGAAAATGGAGATGCTGAAATAGCTGGTTTCGACGGAAGCTTTGAAAAAATTAAATTCTAGCATAAAAACTGTCTCAAAATTTTGAGGCAGTTTTTTATGTTATAAATAATATTTATAGAGTCATAATAAAAATATATTTCTAGATAGTAATATTTAGAATTATAATTTTATTATGATTATTAGGAAAGGAAATTATCTAAAATTTTAGATAATAAGGGCGAAGATAATGAATTTAAAAGGACAAGAATTATTAAGAAATCCATTTTTGAATAAGGGAACAGCATTTACTGAAGAAGAAAGAAAAAAATATGATTTGACTGGTCTTTTACCAGAGGCTGTAAGAAGTATAGATGAACAAGAAAAGTTAGTGTATGAAAGAACTAAATCTTTTGCTAATGATTTAGATAAGCATCTTTATTTGATGAATATATACGATACAAATCGTACACTATTTTATTATGTTGTAGGCAAGCATGTTACAGAATTTCTACCAATAATTTATACACCTACAATAGGAGATGCGGTAATAAATTATTCAAAGAAATACGATACTCCTAAAGATGCTGTATTTCTTTCTATAAATAAAATAGAAGACATTAAAAAATCTATAGTGTCAGCAATTTCAGATTTAGATGAAATAAAACTAATAGTAGTAACTGACGGTGAAGGAGTTCTAGGTATAGGAGATTGGGGAGTGCAAGGTGTTGACATATCCATAGGAAAGCTTGCAGTTTATACTGTGGCTGCTGGAATTAATCCTAAAAATGTATTGCCTGTAGTAATAGATGCAGGAACAAATAATGAAGAGTTATTAAATGATCCTCTATATTTAGGAAATAAGCATAAAAGAGTTACAGGAGAAAAATATGATAGATTCATAGATGAATTTGTAAAAGTTTCTTTAGAATTATTCCCAGAAGCACTTATTCATTGGGAAGATTTTGGACGTGGAAATGCTAGAAGAATACTTGAAAAATACAGATCACATATATGTACATTTAATGATGATATACAGGGAACAGGGGTAATGATGGTTTCAGCTTTAAATGCTGTAGCAAAGGTTACTGAAATACCAGTTAAAGATCATAGAATAGTAGTTTTTGGTGGAGGAACAGCAGGTATAGGGGTTTCAGATCAAATTCTATTAGAAAAGATAAAGAGCGGTTTATCAGAAGAAGAGGCAAAGAAACATTTTTATATTGTAGATCGCTATGGATTAGTAACTGAAGATATGAAAGAACTTACAGAGGGACAAAAGAAATACGCAAGAAAAAGTGATGAATTTAAAAAGCCATTAAAGAATCTTGAAGAGGTAATTAAGGAAGTAAAACCAACAGTTCTTATTGGTACATCTGGGGTTCCAGGGGCATTTACTGAAGAAGTGGTTAAGAGTATGGCTAAATTTAATGATAGACCGGCTATTATGCCAATTTCAAATCCTACAAAGCTTTGTGAAGCTAAGGCAGAAGATATAATTAGGTGGAGTGAAGGTAGAGCATTAGTAGTAACAGGAAGTCCATCTAAGCCAGTTGAATATAATGGGGTAACTTATAATATTGGGCAGGCAAATAATGCTCTTTTGTATCCAGGACTAGGTTTTGGAATAATAGTTGCAAAATCTAAGATAGTTACAGATAATATGTTATCAGCAGCAGCACATGGTATAGCATCACTACAAGATTTATCTAAAATGGGAGCTTCAATTTTACCACCAGTAAATAAGCTTAAAGAAGCTTCAAAACTTGTAGCTATGGCAGTTGTAAATGAAGCTATTAGTGATGGTGTAAATAGAAGAGCCATAGAAAATGTAGAAGAAGCAGTAGAAAAAGAAATTTGGGAACCAATATATAAGTAGAATTGCCAACTTTTCGTAAATGGTGTATTCTAAACTTTAAAGGAGTAGTATATTTATGAATTTAAAGGATATAGAATATTTTCATTATTTATGTAAATATAAGAATTTTACTAGAACAGCAGAAAAGTTATATGTATCTCAACCTTCTATAACAATAGCTTTAAAGAGGCTTGAAAAGGAGTTAGATGCTAAGCTTGTTATTAGGGACAATTCTGAAAAGCAAATCTCTTTAACAGAGGCTGGAAAGATTTTAGAAAAGCATGTTAATAACATATTAAATGAGGTTAAAGAGACAAAGGTGGAAATAGGAAAAATAAGTGGAAGTAACATTAAACTTGGGGTTCCTCCTATGATAGGTGCATATTTCTTTCCTAATATAATGGAAGAAATTGTTAAAAGTCAGTTAGCAAATAATATTGAATTAATAGAGACTGGATCTCTTGCTATGATAGATAAGGTTTTATCTAATGATGTTGATATGGCATTTATTGGATCTCTTGCACCTTTAAAAGATAGTGATTTAGAAGCTACAATATTAAAAGTAGATAAATTTGTTGTATGCATGAGTAAAAATCACAGGCTAGCTACCAGTGAGGAAATTAACTTCGAAGATTTAGTAGAAGAACAGTTTATAGCACTTGGAAATGAGTATTTACATAATGAAGTGTTAAAAAGGTTATGCTATAAACATGGTGTTTCTACGGACAAGTTTTATTATACTGATGAAATTCAAACAGCTAAATCTCTGATATCATCAGGCCTTGGAATAGGAATTATGATAGAGATGGCTGTGAAAGATATGACTAGTATAAAAAAAGTGAAGTTACAAAACTCTATTAAATTTTATATTTCCCTTGCTTTTAAAAAGAAGCATTATACGACAGTAAAAGAAGAAAAAATAAAAAATATAATTATAAATTGTAAGAATTGCTTAGGTTAGTTAATTTCCAACGTAGGCAATTCTTTTTATTTTGAATAGAGTTAATTTAATGGAATAACTTGTAAAATGATAAGGAAATATATTGAAGATTAAAATGAAATAATGTAAAATTGTAGTATACAAGTTCTGGATTTAAAGAATAAAAGGAAAAAGGTGGGGAATATGAAAAAGAAGAATAGGATTGGAAAGCAACTTTTAGTATGTTTTTTGATTGTTATAATTGCTCCTTTAATATCATCAGGAATTATAGCTATAGAAAAATCAAAAAATATGCAGGAAGAGAGCTTAAAACTAACAAGCGCTCAAACACTTGGAGAAAGTAAAAATGGATTCAAATTATATTTGAAAAACTTAACTCAACAGATGGATGCATTAACTCGTAAAGATGAGTTTAAACATGTTGAAGATGACAAGGCAAATGATAAAACAGTTGAATCAATACAAAATTCTCTTGTTGCCGCTACTAAAACAACAGATGGAGCTATTAGAGCATATTATGCAACAGAAGGTGGAAAATTAATAAATATTAAGTTAGTTCAACAAGGAGAAAAGGTAAATAGCGAAAATAGTATGGATGTAGGAATTGATTCAAAATCTGAAGCTTGGTATGAAAGAGCTATAAAAGCCAATGGAAGAGATAAGGTATTTGCTACATTTTCAGATCCAAGAAAAGATAAACAAACAGGAGATATAATAATTACTATATCACAAAAGGTTAAATCATCTGACAATACAGTGGGAGTTGTTGCTATAGATGTAAAGTTTAGCAAGATTGAAGAATTTATTCAACATATAGGATTATTAGATACAGGATTTGCAGTACTAGCAGATGATAAAGGGAAGATTTTAGTTAATAATGACAAAAATAAGTTTGTGGATGAGGATATAAGCGGTTTGCCATTTTGGGAAAATGCAAAGTCCGAAGATGAAGGTAGTTATGAGTTTGAAGCTAATGGTGAAAAGGTATATATAACTGAAAAAACTGATGAAATTACTGGTTGGAAGCTTATTGGCTTAGTAGGTCATGGAGAAATTGCTAAAGAAACTTTTTCATTTATTTTAAACAGTGTAGTAACAATAGTAATTGCAGGTTGTCTAGGAATAGCTATGGCTGCATTCGTATCAATCTATTTAATGAAGGAAATAAATAAAATAGATAAAGGACTTAGAAAAGTAGCTTATGGTGATTTTACGGAAAAAATAAATGTAACAGCTAAAAATGAATTTGGTGACTTAGGTAACAATTTTAATGCTATGGTTGATGGAATTTCAACATTAGTAAGAAATGTTGAGAAATCAACAGGAGATTTACTTGAAGCATCAAATAATATAACCTTAATGTCTGAAGAAACTGCAGAATCTGCTACAAATGTTGCCAAAGCTATAGAAGAAGTAGCTACAGGAGCAACAAGGCAGGCGGAAAATACAGAGGAAGCAAATTTGCAAGTAGATAATCTAGCTAAAGGTTTAGAAGAAACTACAAATCATACAAATAAGATAAATGAGATGTCTAGTGGAACTCAAAGACTTAGTAATAAAGGAATAGAAATACTTGATGAATTAGTAAATAAAGCAATAAAGACTAAGGAAAATGCTGAAAAATCTACTAATATAGTAGGTGAGATGTCAAAAAGCATTGAAAAGATTAACTATATATCAAATGTTATTGCTGAAATAACTGAGCAAACCAATCTTTTATCTCTTAACGCAAGTATAGAAGCGGCAAGGGCTGGTGAGGCAGGTAAAGGGTTTGCAGTAGTTGCTGAGGAAATAAGAGAGCTTGCAGAACAATCGAAGAATTCTACAGATGAAATAAAAAAGATAGTAGAAGAAATTAATACTAAGGCAACTTTAGCAGAAGGTGCTATGAAAGAAAGTACGGATATGTTAATTGAGCAAGATGAAGCTGTTGAACATACTAAAGTTATATTTAAAGACATACTAAATTCTGTTACATCATTAATAGATGGTATAAGAAATATAGCTTCCTTAAACAATGAAATGTACGAAAATAAAAATGCAGTAATTGAAAAGATGGAAAATATCTCTGTAGTGTCAGAAGAAACTGCCTCAGTATCAGAAGAAGTAACTGCATCTGCAGAAGAAGTTAATGCTACAATGGAAGAGTTAACAAGCTATGCAGAAACATTAAAAGAAATGGCTAATAAACTTTCAGAAGAAATTGGACAGTTCAAATTATTCGATAAAAATTAATTATATAGATAGGTAAATTTAGATTAGTAGATAAAACTTGTTCTATTTTGATAATAGGACAAGTTTTTTTATAAAGTTTTAGATAAATTCAATTTATACGTTTACACATAAAGTAAATTATGTTATAGTTTAGTTGTGAAAGCGCTTGCACTAAAATATTAAAAAATGGTAACGATTCCGCAAATGAGAACTTTGTGAGAATTAGTGAAATTTTGAATGGGGGTACTATTTAGTATGAAAGGAATTGTTAAAAAATTTCCTATAGTGGTGCTAGTATTTGCAATTTTAATTACAACAATATTTGATAGTAATTTTGTCATTAGAAACAAAGTATTTGCAGGAACTAATGAGGTAAATATATATGTAGAGAAACCTGAAGATTGGGAAAATATTTGGATATGGTATGATTCTGATTTAAGCACTAGTAAATGGGATACATCAGAACTTTCAAAATCTCCAGGGGAATTAGAAGAGTATAGAACAGGATGGTACAAGAAAACTTTAAATTCAAAAGATGTTCAATTCTTATTTAATAACGGAACCTGGAGTAAAAAATTAAGCAATTCCGGAAACGATTTCAGAACACAGAAGGATATATGGATCAAAAAAGATGGAAGTGTTAGTTTTATTGATCCATTAACTACGGATAATGTTAAGACTTCAGTAAAAGTCCATTTTAAGAGTACATGGGGACAAAGTAAAATATATTATTGGAATGCATCCCCAGGATCATTAAAAAGTGGTTGGCCTGGAGATGAAATGAGTTCTGAAGGTAATGACTGGTACGGTTATGAATTAAAAGGAGTTGATAGTACTAATTTAATATTTAATAATGGAAAAAATCAAACAGCTGATTTAAGTAGAACAAAAGGAGAATGGTGGTATAAAGATAATAATTGGTATGAAAGTAATCCGGAAGTAGACCCAAACCCAGATCCCAAACCAGATCCCGGTCCAGGACCAAAACCAAATCCTGATTCTGACAATAGAACAGATTTTAGAGATGAGACAATATATTTTGTAATGACATCTAGATTCTATGATGGTGATAAGAGCAATAATACACATTGTTGGGACGATGGAAAGGCAGGTAATCCAGATTCTGATCCTGCATGGCGAGGTGACTTTAAAGGATTAATAGAAAAGCTTGATTATATAAAGGCTTTAGGATTTACAGCTATATGGATTAGTCCAGTAGTAGAAAATGCTAGTGGATATGATTATCATGGATATCATGCCATTAATTTTAGTAAAGTTGATAGCCGTTATGAATCAGATGGAGCAAGTTATCAAGATTTAATTAATTCAGCACATAGTAAAGGAATGAAAGTCATTCAAGATATTGTATTGAATCATACAAGTAATTTTGGAGAGGAAAATTTATTTCCGCTATTTGCAAAAAATAAACTTCTTAAAGATACAGCTTCAAATTTAAAAAAGTTAGATATTGATAAAAAACTTCCAAGTAATTACGATTCTTTAAACCCTGATCAGCAGTATCAGGCAAGAATTTCTGCTATGAAGGAAGATAAGAATGATACCAACAATATTTATCATCATGAAAAAAGCTTGGATTGGGAAGGATATACAGTTCAAACAGGTCAAATTGCAGGGGACTGTGTTGATTTGAATACGGAAAATCCAATAGTTAGTAAATATTTAATCGATTCTTATGACAAGTATATCGATATGGGGGTAGATGCCTTTAGAATAGACACAGCGAAGCATATTTCTAGGCTCACATTAAATAAGGAGTTTATTCCAGCTTTTAAAGAAAGAGGTGGCGACAATTTCTTTATGTTTGGAGAGATTGCAACTCGATATAGACAAGTATGGAATAATAACATTCCAGCTGTTTCCACACCATTTTACACATGGAAGGAATCAAAGGAATATTCATGGACTACTAACTTTAAAGATAGGATGAATAGTACTTTGCAGAATTGGAATGATAATAAACAAGTTAGCAATCAGCCAACTAGTGATAATCATTTGTTAAATGGAAATACTTATCATACTCCAAATAATAATATAAGATCAGGGTTAGATGTAATTGATTTTCCGATGCATTGGAATTTTAATAATGCACATGATGCTTATAATACAGCTTTAGATGGAGATAAGTGGTACAGTGATGCAACATGGAATGTTACTTATGTAGATTCACATGATTATGCTCCTGATGGGGCACCAGAAAATCAAAGGTTTGCTGGATCACAGGATACATGGGCTGAAAATTTAAATTTAATGTTCACTTTTAGAGGAATACCAACAATTTATTATGGAAGTGAAATCGAATTTATGAAGGGAGCTCCTATTGATGTGGGTCCAAATGCGCCATTAAGTAAAACTGGTAGAGCATATTATGGAGATAAAATTGAAGGTGATGTAAAAGTGGATGATTTTGCACAGTATTCTTCGGCTACTGGTGCAATGAAAGATACATTGAATTATCCTTTAGCAAAGCATATACAAAGACTAAATTTACTAAGAAGAAAGATACCAGCTTTGAGAAAAGGAGAATATTCTATAGATGGTGTTAATGGAAGTATGGCATTTAAGAGACGTTATACTAATAACAGTCAGGGAATAGATAGTTTTGCATTAGTTTCAATTACTGATGGAGCAACCTTTAACAATATACCAAATGGAAGGTATGTTGATGCTATCACTGGAGAAACTAAAAATGTAACAAATGGAACTTTAGTTACCCCTAGCGTTGGAAAGGGCAATATGAGAGTTTTTGTTTTAGATTTGGAAAACAATGGGGCTCCAGGCAAGGTTGGTGAAAATGGAAGTTATCTAAAATAGTTATTATAAACTGCATGTTTTATTAAAATATGCAGTTTTATTTTTATGGTATGTTAGCATGGGAAAAGTACTGGAAGTATGAAAAGACACAAAAAATAATTATTTAGTTATACTGGGTTTTATAATGAAAAAAAGTGTATAATATATAGAAAGATAAGTTTGCAGAATATTACTTTGAGAGGTATATATGAATAAAATATTAAATAAGCAGATAAAAAAATTAAATAAGGAAGAAAAAAAGATTTTAGATAAAAAAGAAAATAAATTAATTAAAGAAAAGATAAACCCATTAGTTGAAAAGGTAGAGGCTAAGATACCAAAAAAATTAAAATCAACCTTAGATGTTGCTTTTTATAATGGGTTTAAAATAGTTTTAAATAAGGGAACTAAGTATATAGAAAAGATGTATGATAAGGAAAAAATACAACTAGAACATGATATTAATAATTATTCAATGCAAAAGAGAATTAATAAGAAATCTATAAAGTTAATAGATAAGAAAGCAAGGAAAAGTAATTTACTTAATTCAACTATTTCAACATTGGAAGGTGGAACTCTAGGAATATTAGGTATAGGATTACCTGACATTCCACTATTCATCGTTATGATATTAAAGACAATATATGAAATTTCTCTAAGTTATGGATTTAATTACGAAAGAGAAGAAGAGAAGGTATATATTTTAAATTTAATTACGGTGGCTTTATTAAAGGGAGAATTAAAAGACGAATATAATAGTAAACTAGATGAATTAGCTAAGAAGATAGACCTTGATTTGAATATAAATTACATTATGGATGATGAGATTAAAAAGGCTTCTGATAGCCTTTCACAAGGAATGGTAACAGCTAAATTTATTCAAGGGATTCCTTTAGTTGGGGCTATAGGCGGTGTAACTAACTATGTGGTTATAAATAAAATTAGTAAGTTTGCAGCATTGAAATATAAAAAGAGATATCTAAGCAAAATATTAAATGAATAGAAAGAAAAGGTATGTGTAAATGTAGGATGCACATACCTTTTTTGTTATGAGTTATTTCAAATTTTCTTTTAAGCTTTATATTGAGAAAAATATATACTATAATATGGTATATATAATAAAAAAGTACATAATAAACATAAAAAGGATGAAAATTGCGAAACCTGGGGGGTTTTAAGGGGGAAAAAATGAACAAACAAAGCACAAGAGTAGAGAAGAAACTATTAGAAGAGAAAGAAGCCATGGGGGGCATCGACAAAGTAAAAAGGTTAATTATTAATGAAGAATGTGTTTTTAAAACTAAGATTGAAAATATTAATGAAATCCAGAAGTCTGTTTTTGAAGATGTTTATGTGATGGCGGCAGAAATACTAGAAAGAATTATTGATCATGAAAAACATAAGGAGCAAGATTTTCTTGAAAATTATGATTATAATAATATAATTGCATTTCTAGGAAACCAGGGTTCAGGAAAAACTACAGCTATGAAAAGTTTTAGGAATAGTTTAAATGAAGATATTTTGAAAGATATAAATATTGATGAATATAAAAAGATAAAGAATAATAATTTTCACATTATCAGCGTTATAGATGCTAGATGTATAATAGGTGAGAAATCTATATTGGAAATAATAGTATGTAGTATGTATAAAACGTTTAAGGAAAAAAAGGTTGAAAATAACTTAGATGAAATGATAGATCTAGATAATCATTTTCAAGAGGTTTATAATGACATTTCTTTAATTAAAGGAATAAGAAGAGGGGAAGAAACTGAACTTAAAATTATAATGGAGGTGTCCTCAGCTATTTCAATAAAAGAACATATAGCAAATTTGATTGAAAGGTATGTAAAATATATGAATAGACATACTGAAAATAATAATTTTCTAGTAATTTCAATTGATAATTTAGAGGAAAATCTAACTGCCATGAAGAAAGTTTTGGAAGATATTAGAAAGTATTTTTTTATTCCAAGAGTAATTGTTTTAGTTACCTTAAATTCTAATAAAGAGGTGGAAAATAATATAGGACTCTTTTTAGAAGATGTAATTCCCTTTGATAGAAGGGTTTATATGCCAAGTATAAATTTACAAAATTTAAAGTTAAAAATAGATAGAAAATATTTTAAAAATATATTTGATATGGAGGGAGAAACGGCTCAGCAGAATTTAATAAACATATTATTTAGGAAGCTTAGCTATATAATTTTTACACAAAAACATTATAAAGTTATTATACCTAATAACCTAAATAAGATAATAGATTTAGTTATCTTTTTAAATTCCATTAAAGATGAATATACCTATGAGAAAAAGTTGAAAATTACTACTATATATTATGAAGAAAAAATAATTAAGTATATAAATGAAGAAAATCATAGAAAATTTTTAAAGACAATATTAAAAAGTGAGTTTAATAACTTGAAGAGAGAATCTTTAATATATATTAATGAGCTATTATACAGAAAGAAAAATGACTTAAATATTCATAAGGCTTTATGGGAAAATATTTTATTTATTAAGCAAAATAAGTTATTAATAGAAGAAGGTAGGATTAATTTAGGGGATATAATAACATGGATAAAAAATTATGAAAATTTAATAGAATCAGATAAAGAAAGAAAGTTTATTGAAATATTTAAAAGCATTTATACATTGAGACTTTTAGAGATGTATTATATTTATCCAGAAAAACTTTTAAATAATACAGGTTTTGATTTTATTGGAAACTATTTTTCCCTTCAGTTAAATAAAAAAAGTAAAGAGATTTCAAGAATGATTTCAGTGGATGAAAGTTATTCATTAGAAGAATTCAAAGATTGCTTTAGATATATAGACAGTTATCTTTTATCAGTATTATTACATCCAATGATTGATTCGAATATAATGTATTTAAGATTGGTAAAAAGTGAAAATAAAGAGTTTATTACAACTGAGGATATTAATAAATTTAATAACTATGAATTTAATTATTTAAATGTAATAGGGTATAGTTTATATAAAAATCAAGTTGCAAATAAACTGGAGGAAGATTCTATTATTGAAGAAGAGTTTAATAATAAAATATATAGTAACCAAGTTAATTTAGACTTTCAATTATTATTTGTAATTAATTTAGATTCATGGCTGAAAATTTTAAAAATATTAGATAAAAAATATAGTGATTTTACAAAGACTAAAATGGAATTTATAGTCCATTCAATTAGCATAATTAATAATATATTTAAAAGTTGCAATCATAAATTCAAGTTTTGTAATTATAAAAATTTAATTGGGGAAGAGGTTATTAGAGAAATTTGCAAGCTATATGAATTGTTTGAAAAGGTTTGTTACGCACATAATAATTATTAATTTTTTAAACTGTGGCATATTAAGAAACTAGCCACAGTTTATTTTTGTTATTAATCTAATTGCATATGTTTGAAAAATATAGTATCTGCTTGGTATAATGGTACTTGAAGTTAAATTGAGGTGAGAAGATGATTTTTTCAACTTTAGAATTAAATAAAAATGAACCTATATATACACAACTTGAGAGGCATATATTGGAGGGGATAAGAAAGGGAGAGCTTACTAAAGGTAGCAAACTTCCTTCTACAAGAGAAGCAAGTAAATTTCTAAATGTTAGCAGAAACTCAGTGATTGCTGCCTATGAAGAACTTGAAGGTAGAGCTGTAATAACCACCAAAAGAGGTAAGGGAACTTTTGTATCTATAGATGGACATAAAGAAAGTTTTGACTATGATATAGATTGGAACAAAAAAGTAAATTTTTATGGAAATACATTAAGAAACTTAGATATTATTAAAAGTGAATTAAGTTATGAAAAAGGAATGATTTCTTTTAAGTCAATAGCACCGGAAGAAGATTTATTTAATGTGGATGATTTTAAGAGGGCACTTTTGGATGCATGGAATTTTGAACAAGAAAATCTATTAAATTATGGATATGCTAAAGGATATAAGCCCCTTATAGATTATTTTACTCACTATATGGAAAGTAAGGGCGTAAGTACGTATAATAAAGATATTTTAATAACTAATGGCTTTACAGAAGCTTTTGATATAATATTGTCATCACTAACTAAAGAAGGTGATGTAATTCTTTGTGAAGAGCCAACTCATAATACGGCTCTTAAAATTATAAAATCACATAAGTTAAAGATAGTACAAATTCCTATGGATAAGGATGGTATAAAATTAAAAGAATTAGAAGAAGCTATTAAAAAATATTCACCAAGCTTTGGATATTTTATTCCAAGCTATAACAATCCGACAGGAATTGTTACAAAGGGTGAAAGGCGTAAGGAATTAATGAGATTATGCAGAGAATATAAAGTGCCAATAATAGAAGATGGGTTTAATGAAGAATTATTATATTCCAGTTCTCCAGCCAAACCTTTAGCAGCCCTAGGGGGAGAGGGAAATGGAGTTATTTATATAGGTAGTCTTTCAAAGATTCTTTTCCCGGGACTTAGAATAGGGTGGATTCTTGGAGATTTAAATTTAATTGACACTTTGGAAAGTGTTAAAAGAGGTAGGACAATTCATTCATCATTTTTAGATCAAAGTGCATTTTATTATTATTTGAAAAGTGGAGCATTTAATAGATACCTTAGAAATGTAAGAAAGTTTTATAAGGATAAGTATAACCTTGTAATGGAGAGTATTGAAAAATATATAGATTATGATTATGTTACTGGAGAAGGTGGGCTTCATGTATTTATTAAGTTAAAGAATTCATTAGATGCCCGTAAACTTTTAGATATATGTTATAAAAGAGGTGTAATATTTATGTCAGGGGATATTTTCTTTGAAAATGGTCAGGGGAAAGATTCTCTAAGAATAGGTTTTGGTAGGGTAAAAGATGAGGATATAGTAAAAGGTATTAAGATTATTGGTGAAGGAATAAGAGAATTAAGTTAAATATGGTATATAATATAATAATAGAAGTAAAGGAAAAGAGGTATAAAGGTGAGTACAGAAAAATTATTTTATGAAGACCAATATATACAGGAGTTTAGGGCAAATATTATAGAAGTAAAAGAAAAAGATGATAAATTTTTAGTTCTTTTAGATAAAACAGCATTTTTCCCAGGTGGTGGTGGTCAAGCTGCTGATACAGGAACTATTGAAGATGCTCATGTATTAGATGTTATAGAAGAAGGAGATAAGATTTATCATCTTATTGATAAAAAACTAGATAATACAAGTGTTTCTTGTTCTATTGATTGGGAAAAAAGATTAGATGGAATGCAACAACATCTAGGTCAACATGTATTATCAGGATGTTTTTTTAGCATTTTTAATGCTAATACAGCAGGTATTCATTTAGGAAAAGATATAAGTTATGTTGATATAGTTGGTTTTATGGAAGAAGAGCAAATAAGAAAAGCAGAAAGAGTAGCTAATGAAGTAATAGGTGAAAAACATGAAGTTACTTTTATGATGACAAGTAGAAAAGAAGCAAAATCCATGGGGCTTAGAAGAGATTTAGCAACTAACGATGAAACTATAAGAGTTGTAAAAATACAAGATTTAGATATTAATGCTTGTTGTGGAGTTCATCCTAACAATACATTGGAACTTCAAATGATTAAGATAAAGGGTTGTGAAAAACATAAAGGAAATACTAGAATTTACTTTTTGGCAGGGAAAAGAGCAGTTCATGAATTATTAGATAGAGATGCTATATTAGATGAACTTTCTAAAATCCTAAGTACAGGGGCAGATGAAGCTGTAAAGAGTTTAAATGCCTTAAAAAATAGTTTAAGCGAGGCAAGAGAAGAAAATAAAAAGATAAAGGCTTCATTATCAGAATTTGAGGTCAAAGAACTTATCAATGATGGGGAGAAGTATGGAGATGTATCTGTCATTAAAAAGATTTACAGTAATGAAGATATGAAGTATTTAAACAAACTTGCTGAAAAGCTTGTAGCTAATGATAGTGTTGTTGTTCTATTTGCTACAAAAAATAGTGATAGTGCTAATCTTTTATTTAGTGCATCTAAAAATCTTCAAACAGTTAATGTTGGAAGTTTATTAAAAGATGCTATTTCATTAATAGATGGAAGAGGCGGAGGAAGTAAAACTTTAGCTCAAGGCGGCGGAAAGAATATAGGAAATCTTGACAATGCTATGGATTACGCATTAAGAAAAGTGAAGGAGCTTCTTTAGGCTAAGAAAGGAATTTCTATGACAATGGATATTATGAAATTTTTACATAACGATACCTCAGGTTTAAATGAGGAAGAAAAAGTTCAAGTTGAAAATTTTACTGAGAATCTTAAGGAAAAACTTATAGAGGAATTAGTTGAATTTGAAGGAAATCAATTAATTAAAAAATTAGATAAAAGCAAAGAAGAATTTCTAGATAGCTTAGGTAGCATTTTAATTAATGGAACTAAGGGATATAATAAAATGCCTATGGATCTTTTAATTAATATATATTTAGAAAAAAAGAATAATGAAGATTTTATAAATTTAATTGAAAATATTCAGGAATAAATACAAGCTGTTAAATAATACAATTATATTAGAAGAATAAGTTTTTATTGTACAAATACTGGAAGATAATTGGAATATTTTCATCCTATTTTAACAAATTTTTAAATTAATGTTTCATGTATATACCACATATGGTATAATATCAACGAAATATAGGAAGGTGGTTAGAGCAAATGAGACACATTAAAACTGTTAACAAAACTAACATAAAGAACAGCTTATGTAAGCCAGGTTGTAAAGAATGCGCTAATTCATGTCAATCAGCTTGCAAAACTTCTTGTACAGTAGCAAACTTAGAGTGCGAAAACTAAGACATTGAAAAAATCTCGTGACATTAAGTCACGAGATTTAAATCTATGTTTCAATTTTTAACCATTTGGAGGTAGCAGAGATATGGCACGAATACATAAGTTTAAGCAAGGAGGAAACTATTATGTTCTAGATGTAAACTCTGGAGCAGTTCATATAGTTGACGAACTTGTTTATGATATATTAGAGGATCAAGGAATAAAAACTAAAATAGAGATTTTACATGCTCTTAAGGATAAATATAAAGAAGAAGACATTTCTGAAGCTTATGATGAAATTCAAGAATTAGCTGAAGATGGAGTTATTTATTCTAAGGATCAATATGAGGAAATAGCTCATAGTTCAATGGATGATAGAGATTATATTAAAGCTATTTGCTTAAATGTAATACATGGTTGTAACTTAAGATGTAAATATTGTTTTGCTGATGAAGGTGAATATCATGGACACAAAGGAGTTATGAGCCTAGAAACAGCTAAAAAGGCTATAGACTACGTTATTAAGAGAAGTGGTCCTAGAAAAAATATTGAAATAGATCTATTTGGTGGAGAACCAACTATGATCATGGACACTCTTAAGGACGTAATAAAGTATGCAAGAGATAATGAAAAGAAGTGGGGGAAAAATGTTAGATTTACCATGACTACAAATGCTACACTTCTTACTGATGAAATGATGGACTTTATGGATAAGGAAATGGGTAATATAATCCTTTCTTTAGATGGAAGAAAAGAAGTAAATGATAATGTAAGAATAAAAGCAGATGGAAGCGGTTCTTATAATGATATACTTCCAAATATTAAGAAGATGATTTCAAAGAGAACTAAAGGTAAGACATATTATGTAAGAGGAACTTTCACTAGAGCTAACACAGATTTCTATGAAGATGTAGTTTCTATGCTTAATGAAGGTTTTAGAGAAATATCAATAGAACCAGTTGTTCTTGAAGACAAGCATACACTTTCTTTAAGAGAAGAAGATCTTCCTACTATTTTTGAAAACTATGACAAGCTTTATGAAGATATGAGAAAGAGAAGAAAAGAAGGAAAAGATGAATTTAACTTCTATCACTTTAATATAGATCTTCAAGGTGGACCATGTGTTTATAAGAGAATATCAGGTTGTGGAGCTGGATTTGAATATGTAGCTATTACTCCTCAAGGTGAAGTTTATCCTTGTCATCAATTTGTTGGTAGAGAAGAATTTAAACTTGGGGATATATATGAAGATACATTTAATTCAGAACTTTCTAAGAGCTTTAAAAAGGCTCACATATATAACAAACCTAAGTGTAAGAAGTGTTGGGCAAGATTCTACTGTAGTGGTGGATGTCAAGCTAATAATGTAGCTTTCAATGGTGATATGAATGAACCATATGAAATTGGATGTAAGATGCAAAAGAAGAGAATTGAATGTGCAATTGCTCTTAAGGCAGAAGCTCTAGGAGAAGAATAATATGAAAGAATATATATTAGAAAATGGTATTAAGCTAATATATATTAAGGGAACTTCAGAACTTACATCAATTTCTATAGGCCTTGAAGCAGGAGCTAGTCAAGATGGTAAGCTGCTTGGATTAGCACATGCAACAGAGCATATGATTTACAAGGGCACTAAAATGAGAAGTGAAGCTATGATAAATGAAGAGTTTAGTAAGCTTTTTGGATTTTATAATGCAATGACAAACTATCCTTATGTTATTTATTATGGAACTCTTTTGGGAGAGGATTTTTATAAAGGAACTCAGTTGTTTTCTGATCTTTTAATAAATGCAACCTTCCCAAAGGAAGGCTTCAAGGAAGAAATGGATGTAATAATAGAAGAGTTAAATGAATGGGATGAGGAGCTTGACCAATATTGTGAGGACAGGCTCCTTTATAATTCTTATGAAAGTAATAGATTGAAGTACCCTATAATAGGAACTAGAGAAAGCTTAAATAATATTACACTTAAGGATATAAGAAATTTTTACAATAAATTTTATTCTCCTAAAAATACTTCTATAGCAGTAGTTACAGCATTGGAATTTAATGATGTTAAGGACATAATTAAGGAATGTTTTGAGAGCTGGGTAGGAGAAGAGGTAAATACAGCTTTAGAATCTCTAGAAGAGCCAAAGTCAGGGATATTTAAAGAGGAAAGAGATAATAATAGTTGCAAAGTACAAATGAATTTTTCTATAGCTAATTTAAATGAATTGGAAATAAAAGCTTTTAGGATATTTAATGAATATTTTGCAGAAGGTATAAATTCATTACTTTTTGATAGGCTAAGGACGAAAAATGGATTAGTTTATGATGTCTTAAGTAGAATTAGCAATGAGAAATATATTAGATTTTATAAGATTACATTTACTACATCGAAAGATAAAATAGAAAAATCATTATCTATAGTTAAAGAAGCTATTAATGATATAAAGATACTAAGTGATAAAGAGATTCAGGAGCTTATTAAGAGAATAAGAATAAAGAAGTTATTTAAGGAAGAACAAAGTATACAATTAGCTAAGGAAGTAGCTACTTATAGTGCTATGTTTAAGGATTATAAGGTATACGATAATATGCTAGAAGGTATGGAAAATATAAAAGGTGATTTTATTTTTCAGGTAGCTAAAAAGGTTCTTGAAAAATCATCTATAGAAATAATAAGTTGAGGTAGATTATGAAGGGTAGATTACCATTATTACAAGCTTTACTAGATTATCATAAAGAAGAAAATATAATATATTCTATGCCAGGAAATAAATCTGGAGAAGGCTTTAGAAGAGATAAAGTAGGAGAGATATTTGCTGATAATTTAGGATATTTAGATATAACAGAAGTTGATCCTTTAGATAACCTTCATCACCCTGAAGGTGTAATAAGGGAATCTCAAGAGCTTTTAGCAAAAACTTATGGTGTAGAAAAAGCTTACTTTTTAGTTAATGGTACAACAGGAGGAAATCTTGCAGCTATTTTTGCATCTTTTAATGAAGGTGATGAAGTGCTTGTGGAGAGGAACTGTCATAGGTCCATTTACAATGGACTGATACTTAGAAAATTAAAAGTAATCTATATAGAGCCTAGTGGAATGAATGAATATGGATTATTTCTTCCACCTGATAAGGGCAATATATATAAAGCTTTAAATAAGGCTGAAAATCCTAAAGGAATAATATTAACTTATCCTAATTACTATGGAATAACTTATGATTTAAAGGATGTTCTAATAGATTTAAAAGAAAAGGGATTAAAGGTAATAGTAGATGAAGCTCATGGAGCTCACTTTGGCATTTCAAAAAAGCTTCCTATGAATATAGCTAAGTTTGCTGATTTTACTATAGTAAGTGCTCATAAGACTTTGCCAGCATTAACTGGAGGTTCTTTCTTACTTTCAAATCATATAGATAGCGATATTGAGTTTTATATAAGTGCTTTTATGACTACTTCACCTTCTTATTTAATAATGGCATCATTAGATTATGCAAGATATTATTTAGATAACTTTGGTGAAGATGATTATAATGATTTAATTACACTTACAGAAATGATGAAAGAAAAAATTAATAGTTTAAATAAGGTTAAAATAATTTCTAAGGAAGATTTACCTAAAGGTTATGATATAGATTTAAGTAGATATGTAATGACAGTTCCGAAAGGATATTGTGGAAGTAAGCTATTAGATTATCTAAGGAAGAATAACATTCAAGGAGAAATGAGTTTTAGCCTTGGAGTTGTTTTAATATTATCCTTTTCAAAGGCTGAAAAAAATCTAATAAAACTTTATGAAGTTATTTCAAAATTAGATATGAATTTAATAGAAGATAATAGTGAAGTTTTATATTACAAATCAATAACGCCTAAAAAGATATTTGAACCTTTTGAAGTGTTTAATTGTCCTAAAGAAGAGGTTAAGATTGATGAGGCTTTAGGAAGAGTTTTAAAAGAGGCTATAGTTCCATATCCACCAGGAATACCAATAGCTTGTCCTGGTGAAATGGTAAGTGAAGATGTTATAAAGAGTGTTCTTAATTATTTAAAGGTAGGACAAACTGTTTTAGGAGTAGAGAATGGTAAGATAAAAGTTTGCATACATAATAAAAACAAAGAGTGGTAGTCTATATTGAGACATACCACTCAAGTTCTTTTGGTAAGTTTAAATGATTAATAATTCATATATACCTCCAAGTATGATTGGATTTTTATAGACTGTAAGGTAGTGGGTTTAACTTTAATAAGTTGTGTTAAGTAGGTTCATCAATAATATTTACTCAATTATATTAGTAGTTATGATTATACGTGGTAAAAAAACTAATTATTTTGGAAATAAAATGATAGTGTGTTATTTTAAAAAGTTTTTGTACATACTAATATTAACCTAGTAAAGTAAAGGAGATATAAAGTATGGAAAAAGAACATTACATAGTTGAAGGATTATCAAGTGAATATATAAAAACTCAAGTGAAAAATGCTTTAGAGGATATTGATGGAGTTAATAAGGTTTGTGTTGATCTTGGCCGAGGAACAGTTGAAGTTATGTACAATGAACCAGCAACTTCTGAAGAAATAAGGAATTGCATTGAAAATACAGGACATCCAATTCAATAGTTAGGATAGATATATGATATTTATTCTTGATTTAAAAGTGGCTTAGCCACTTTTTTTTGTCGTTAAAAATAATTATTTAAATTAATAAAGTATTATTTAAATAAATAAAGTGAATGTGCTTCTGAAATGTTATTAAGAATTTTCCGACAATATCCGATAAAATTGTGTTGGATATTTAATTATATACAACAAATTTAGCAGAATAAAGGAGAGCGACTTATGTTTAAAAATTTAAAGCTGGGAACGAAAATAATATCATTACTGATAACTCTTGTAATAATATCAGTAGGTATAGTTGGATTAATTTCAACGAATTCAGAAGTTTCCATTATTAATAAAAACTTGGAATATACCACAAAAGAGTTATCGGCAGGTTTAAGTCAAAGAATAGATGCATTTATAGGTAAACATGTCTCAGTATTAGAATCTATATCAAAATCTAATGATTTAAAGTTATATAATAACAATGATCAAAAAGCGTTACTTACTGAAATAGGGAAGGAATATACAGAGTTCTCACCTATATTTATAACAGATATTACGGGAAAACAGGTAGCAAAGTCAGATAGTAGTGAACTTCTTAATAACTCTGATAGAGATTACTTTAAAGAAGTAATTTCAAAGAAAAAAACGGTTATTAGTGATGTTCTTATTGCAAAAAGTACTGGAAAACCAACAGTAGTTATAGCAGTTCCAGTATTTAATTCTGAAAATAATTTAGTAGGAGTTTTATGCGGAACTTTAAAATTAGATTCAATAGAAGAAATGAGGCAAAATATTTTACTTGGAAAAACAGGATATGCTTTTGTAACAGATACTAAAGGGCAAATATTAGCACATCCTGACGAAAATATGGTTAAAGAAAGAACTAATCTATCAGACATACCAGTTGTGCAAAGTGCTTTAGCAGGAGAATCAGGAGCAAAAACATATGAATATGATAATGTTGAAACCTTTGGAAGCTACACAAGTATATCAAGCACACACTGGGCAGTTGTTGTAAGACAAACTCGTGATGAGGCACTTTCTTCTGTTACACAAACTAAAATGAAAATGATAGGTGTCATAATATCCACTCTAATTGTTACTATTTTAATAGGTTATTTCTTATCTAAAAGCATGGTAAAGCCATTATTAATATTAAGAGATGCTGCAAAAGAGCTAGCTAAAGGTAATTTGAAACATGATTTCAAAGTTACCTCAGGCGGGGAAATAGGAGAAGTATCTAAGTCATTTATAGAAATGAAAGAAGGTATTAAGAATTTAATAGTTCAAATTTCAGTAGCTGCTGATAATGTAACTAAATCTTCAGAGGAAGTGCTAGATTCAGCAAAACAAGCAGAAGTTGTGTCTACTCAAATTGCTGAAGCAACTGGTCAATTAGCTTTAGGTAGTGATGAACAAACTAAGAGTGTTGAAAGAACATTTGATTCAATGAATAATATTGTTAAAACTATTGATGATATTGCAGATAACAGTAATAACTCCCTTAAATCCTCATCTAAAGCTGAAAATTTAGTAAAGTCTGGTGTAGATATCGTAAATACTCAAGATCAAAAGATGAAAGATAGTACAGAGGCAGTTGGACAGGTAGCTGAAATCATCTATGTATTAAATGATAAGACTATTGAAATAGGCCAAATAATAGATGTGATTGAAAGCATAGCAGAGCAAACTAATCTTTTAGCATTAAATGCATCAATTGAAGCTGCTAGAGCAGGAGAACAAGGAAAAGGATTTGCTGTTGTTGCAGATGAGGTTGGAAAACTTGCAGAAGAATCCCAAAATTCTATTGTAAAAATCCAAGATATTATAAAGGATATAAGAAATACTACAGACACTGCTGTAAATGGTGCAAAATTTGCTACAGCTGCTATAAGTGAGCAAAATGAAGCCGTACAAAATACTTCTAAGATATTTAAAGATATTTTAGAAATAGTAGATGTTATAGCAGGTCAGATAGAAGAAATCACAAGTTCTACTGGTGGAGTAAGAACTGCAGGAGAAAGTATTCAACAAGATATGGAAAGAATTTTAGCTGTATCAGAAGAGACTGCTGCAAGCATCGAAGAAGTAACAGCTTCTACAGAAGAACAATCTGCTTATAGTCAAAAAATTGTAAGTGAAGTTGAAAAATTAACTGATATGTCCGATGAATTAAAAAACTACATTAAGACTTTCAAAATGTAAGGATTAGAGGAAGCTGTGTCAAAAGGCAAATATATTTTGTCTTTTGAATAGCTTTTTTTTATTAACAATATTGTCATTAAGTAAATATATAAACTATATACATATAGTAGGAAAAATTTTTAAGTGTATGGGAGTTGAAAATATGGTGGTTTGTGATGATATTGTTGCTTTAAAAAACTCAGAGGGATTTCTTGATATTTTTGATGAAAAGAAACACTATTATGGTGGTGATCAAAAATGGTTTAAGGAAGAAGCATTTAGAAGGGTTGGATGTAGCACTGTAGCAGCAGCAAACATAACTGCATATATATCTTTAAGGGATGGAGATAAGAAATTATACAAATTTAATGATATGAAAAAGGATAACTTTATAAAACATATGGAAAGCTTAGGAAAATATATTTATCCTGATGAAGTTCTAGGAACTATTTCATCATTATATTTTATGGATAGAGTTATAGACTTTGCAGAGGATAGAGGGGTAAGGGTAAAGTCAAATTGGATAACTACAGAATATGATTTTGATAAGTTAAAAGAATTTATAAAAGAAGCTTTAAGAAAAGATAGTCCGGTAGCTTTACTTATGTTAAAAAATAATGTATTAAAAGAATTTGATTGGCATTGGATGACTGTTACTAGACTTTTTGAGAATAATGATAAAACTTATTTAAATGTTTCAACTTGGGGAGAGAGAAAAGTTATTACACTTGAAGATTTTTATATTTATAGTCACTATGGAACTATGACATATTTTGATGTCATTATTTCCTGATGAGAAAAGCAAAGGTAGAACTTCTGCCTTTGCTTTTAGGTTTTCATTAATTTTTAATATATTTTATACTACTCACTAACACAGTTAAGATTATATTTTTCAATGTCTTTTGCCATTAATTTTTTTGAAAGCTTTAGAAATTCTTTTAAGGCTGGAGATATCCATTTATCCTTATGGTAGATAACCTGAGAAATAACTCCAAAATTTGGACCACACCAATTTAAAGGAATAAGCTTGCCTGACTTTACCTCGTCTACGACAGCTACTTCTGGTAATAAGGTTATTCCAAGTCCACTCATTGTAAATTGTTTAATAGCTTGAACACTTCCTGTTTCTAAAACTAAGTTTTGTTTTACATTATACTCATTTAAAATATTTTCAAAAGATGCTCTATAGCTGCAGCCTGTCTCTGTAAGTATAAGAGGCTCATTTTCAATATCCTTTGGAAATATTTCTTTTTTTTCTATTAGTGGATGTCCAGGGTACGCTAAAAGTAACATAGGTTCATCAAATTCAACTTCAGAAATAAATTCTTCAGAATCAATTTTTCTTCCAAGGGAAAAAGCTACGTCGATTATGTTGTCTTTTAAATAATGCCTAAAGTCAGCACAACTACCAAATTTTAATGATACTTCGACGCTAGGAAAAAGTTTTCTGTATTCTTTTAAAATTTCTGGAAGTCTTATTACACACAAAGATTCAGCAGCACCTATAGTTAGTGTGCCTTTTGGAGATTCTTCACTAAATACTACATTTTTAATATCTTGAGAAAGTTTAAGCATTTGTTTAGCATAAGGCAGGAGCTTTTTACCTTCGTGAGTTAGCGTTACGTTTTTTCCTATTCTATCAAAGAGCTTTACTCCAAGTTCATCTTCTAATTGTTTAATTTGAGTTGTAATTGTTGATTGAGCATAACCAAGTGTTGAAGCTGCTCCAGTAAAGCTTTGTAGTTTGCCTATTGTTAAAAATGTGTTAAGTTGACGAAAGTCCATTTAAAACACCTCCGTATCAAAAATTTTGAATATATCAATTTGAATTATCGATTTTACTAATATATATTTTCATGATATCATATATATGTAATGAAACACAAATTAATTTTGAGGTGGTAGTAATGAGCAATAAATTAAAAGTTGGGATTATAGGAGCTACAGGCATGGTTGGGCAAAGATTTGCATGTCTTTTAGAGAATCATCCTTGGTTTGAAATAGTAGTAGTTGCTGCTAGTAAGAGATCAGCTGGGCAAACTTATGAAGAAGCAGTTGAAGGTAGATGGAAGATGGCAACCCCTATTCCAGAAAATATTAAAAAATTAGTAATTAAAGATGCATATGAAGTAGAAGAAATTTCAAAATTGGTTGACTTTGTATTCTGTGCAATCTCCTTAGATAAAGAAAAAACAAAGCTTTTAGAAGAAGATTATGCAAAACATGAGACACCAGTTGTATCTAACAATTCTGCTAACAGAATGGTGGAAGATGTGCCAGTAATTATACCTGAGATAAATGGGGATCACGCAAAGGTTATTGAAGCACAAAAGAAACGTTTAGGAACTAAGAGAGGATTTATAGCAGTAAAACCAAACTGTTCTATTCAAAGTTATGTTCCTCCTATAAGTGCCTTAAAGAAGTTTGAACCAGTTGAGATATTAGCTTGTACTTATCAAGCAATATCAGGATCAGGTAAGACATTTAATGAATTCCCTGAAATTATTGACAATGTAATTCCATACATTGGTGGGGAAGAAGAAAAGAGCGAAAATGAACCATTAAAAGTATGGGGTAAGGTTGAAGATGGTAAAATAATTAGTGCAGAAAATCCTGTAATAACAACTCAATGTATAAGAGTACCAGTTTCTGATGGTCACTTAGCTGCAGTTTTTGTTAAGTTTAAAAATAAACCTTCAAAGGAAGAAATAATCGAAGCTTGGAATAACTTTAAAGCACCAGAACTTGCTTATAACCTTCCAAGTGCCCCAAAACAATTATTGCACTATTTTGAAGAAAGTGATAGACCACAACCAAAGCTTGATAGAAATTATGAAAATGGAATGGGAATCACTATGGGAAGATTAAGAGAAGATAAGGTTTATGATTATAAATTTGTTGGACTTTCTCATAACACTTTAAGAGGTGCAGCAGGTGGTGGAGTTTTATCAGCTGAATATTTAAAGGCTGCTGGATATTTAACAGCAAAATAATTAGGGAAAAGTTTATAGTAAAACTTTAAATATATTGTATTTAATACTCTTATTGTAGTGGTAATTGAAAATACCCTATAATAAGAGTATTTTTATTGTAATTAGTTATATTTAATAATGAAGTGCATAATAATAGTCTGACATTTTCTCAGCAAATTTTAAGCTGACATTAAGGTTGGATTAATTTTGAAGTTATATAATTTGAGTATGAAATTATTTTAGATCAAATTTAAATTATATAGAGATTTAGGAGTGAAAGTATGAAGATTATGGGTAAATATATACCTAATAGTATTACAATAACAAGAATGGTTCTGACTTTCATATTTTTATATTTTATTTTGGAACAGTTTCAATATAAAAAAGACAATATTATAAGTTTAATTTTTGTATTCTTAGTTATTTGTATTTCAGATTTAGCAGATGGGAAAATTGCAAGGAGAATGGGGACAAGCTCTGTTCTAGGAGCAAAACTAGATGTATCTGCAGATTTATTATATATAATTATTTCTTATTCAGCACTAATAGTGGTTGGAATACTTCCAGTATGGTTTTTGATTTTTGTATGTTTCAAATTTATAGAGTTTACAGCAACATCAAAATTCATTAAATACTACAACCAAGAATCAAAGAATGTTTTTGTTTTTGATAAGATTGGGAGGAAAGTAGCAGCAATATTTTTTATTATTCCAGGCCTCGCATGTATTTCTAGATGTATGTTTGTAGATAATGGATTAAGTTTTGTTTATTGCATTTTGTATTTAACATGTGTAGCAGGGCTTTATTCTTCTATACAAAGAGTAAGAAGTTGTATTAAATTATATAATATTAGTATAAGTGGCAATTAATTTTTAATCTTATTAGCTTATGAAAGATGAAAAAACATTCATAAATTTATGTTAGTTGCCTATGCCATGGGTGTTTATCACTATTATGGAAGTGCAAATTATGATGTTTTCTCCATGGATCCTTTAAGAATATGATTAAATATTATAAATTGTATAGGTGATGAATTTGTTGTAACAGGGCCACATGGAAAGTTTGATTACAAAAAAGGAGTAAAAAATCAAATATGGATTGCTGGTGGAATAGGTGTAACACCTTTTAGAAGTTTCATACAAGCAGGTATACCAAAAGAATATTCGGTAGATTTTTTCTATGCATATAATAATGATAAAGAAGGTGCTTATATTGACGAATTAGAGATGTTAGCATGTAATGAAAATTTAATTATGAGTATTTTCAATTTAAATAAAATTGTTATAGTATACAAATATAAATCTTGTAATGTGGATTTGATGATAAAGCTAGTTTGACATTTTAAGGGAAAATAATTAAAATAATTATTTAGGGAGGGATTAATTATGAGTAATAAAAAAGGAAACATTTCAATTCATACTGAAAATATTTTTCCGATTATAAAAAAATGGCTTTATTCTGATAAGGATATATTTATAAGAGAACTTATCAGTAATGGATGCGATGCTGTTAGTAAGTATAAGAGACTTGTTACAATGGGTGAAACAAATGGTATTGAAGGTGAAAACTTCAAAATATTAATTTCTGTGAACAAGGATAATAAAACACTTAAATTTACTGATAACGGTATTGGAATGACAGAGGAAGAAGTAGAAAAATATATAACTCAAATTGCTTTCTCTGGTGCAGAGGATTTCTTAGAAAAGTATAAGGAAAAAATCGGTGAAGAAAATGATATTATAGGTCATTTTGGTCTTGGTTTCTATTCTGCATTTATGGCAGCTGATAAAGTACAAATAGATACTTTATCTTATAAAAAAGATGCAAAGCCAGTTAGATGGATTTGTGAAGGTGGTACAGAATATGAGATGGATGATTCAGATAGAGAATCAAGAGGTACTACCATTACTTTATTTATAAATGAGGATAGTAAGGATTTCTTAGAGGAGTATAAGGTTCGTGAAATTATTTCTAAATACTGTGCATTTATGCCAGTTGAGATTTTCTTAGAAAATGAATGTGCAGAAAAGAAAGAAGGAGAAGAAGAAAAGTCTCCAGTAGCTATAAATGATGTATCTCCTTTATGGCTTAAGAAACCAAGTGAATGTACTGATGAAGAATATAAAGCCTTTTATAAGAAAGTGTTCCATGACTTTGAAGATCCATTATTTTGGATTCATTTAAATGTTGATTATCCTTTTAATTTGAAAGGTATTCTTTATTTCCCTAAACTAAAAAATGAATTTGAATTAGTACAAGGTGAGGTAAAGTTATTTAATAATCAAGTATTTGTGGCAGATAACATAAAGGAAGTTATTCCTGAATTCTTGCTATTATTAAAGGGAGCAATAGATTGTCCAGATCTTCCTTTAAATGTTTCAAGAAGTTTCCTTCAAAATGACAGGGAAGTAGGAAGGATATCAAAACATATAATAAAGAAAGTAGCAGATAAGCTTAATTCTATTTTTACAAATGAAAGAGAAAAGTATAATGAATTCTGGGATGATATACAAGTATTCATTAAGTATGGTTGTATAAGAGAAGAGAGTTTCTATGAAAAGATAAAGGACTCTATTATATTTAAAACTATAAATGATAAGCATGTAACTTTAAAAGATTATCTTGAAGCAGCTAAGGAAAAGCATGAAAATAAGGTGTTCTATGTTAGCGACTTAGAAAAACAAGCGCAATACATTAAACTTTTTAAGGAATATGGGTTAGATGCTATAATTTTAGCTACTCCTATAGATAATAATTTTATATCTTTCTTAGAGTATAAAGATACTGTTGTTAAGTTTAACAGAGTAGATTCTGATTTATCAGATGTATTAAAGGATAAGGAAGAAGTAGAAACATCTCAGGAGGAAAAGGACAAAATAGTTAAGGTGTTCAAAGATGTGATTGGTGAAAAAATGAAGGATTACAAAGTTGAAAGCCTTAAAAATGAGAATACTCCAGTAATGGTGTTAGTGTCTGAGTATTCTAGAAGAATGGCTGAAATGCAAGCTCAATTCGGAGGGATGTCTATGGGTATGAACTTCCCAGAAGAAAGAACTCTTGTAATTAATGAGAAAAATCCTATTGTACAAAAGGTTATTAACTTAAGTGAAGATGATGCTAATAAGGAAAGAGTAGAAAACATCTTGAAGCAAGTAGTTGACTTAGCTTTAATAGGAAATAAGGCATTAAATGCTAAAGAATTAGATGAATTTATTAAGAGAAGTAATGAACTTATGCTAGAACTTCTTTAGTATAAAATAAGACATACTCTTAGAGTATGTCTTATTTTTATATTTAAGAAATTTTGTCTAGATCATTGTTGTCTTTTTTCGAAAATTTTGGTCTTAGAAATTTAAATGCACAAGTTAAAATTAAACAAGCTTCTATAAAAATTATTAAATATAAGATGTATATATTGCTTATTGCACCTTTTTGGTAAAGTGCTGCAGGAATATCAACTATTGCATGTATAGCAATTGCTGCAAAAAAGTAAAGCTTTTTTCTTTCTTTTATTGCATATAGGACTATAATTGATAAACCAATTTGAATAGCTAATGCTAATACTCTTTCTATTCCAGGAGTGATCCATTGAAATACTGGGGTGTTTACATATTGATCTATTACCATATTAATTTTAACTGTAGGAATTCCTGCTTTCTCAGAAATAGAAGTGAATTTCCCAGAATTAATTGCTAAAGAATTTGATATGGTACCAAGGGCTGCTATACCTCCAATTAAGATAGATTCTATAGAACCATGGCCTAGTCCATAGGATATACCATCTAAAAAGTTTCTATTTTGTTTAAGAAAATATTTAAAGGATATATATCTTGCACTTTCTTCAAAGATACCTGCAGCTAGTCCTCCGTAAATAGCATATGCTATAGCTGAGTTAGCAAAAAAGGCAGTAGTAGTAGGGTTAACATTTAAGAAATATAAATGTAGCAAGTTTTCTAATATTTCAGCTGAAATGAAAAAGGCTAAAACACCTACTAAAAAAGGTTTTAATGAAACCTTATACTTTTTCTTTACAAATATTATTAATGTGATTGGTAATATAACACTAAGAATAAAACTAAGAATCATAAAAAATATTGATGTTGAATTAACCATAAAAATACTCCTTACATAATAAATTTAGATTGATAAAATTGACATCTAGTTGTTTCTATCTCTATATATTGTAAAGCATGTTTCATTAAAATACAAAGACATTGAAAAAAACACTTGAGAGTTTATTCTCAAGTGTTTTATAGTTGATATTATTATTTTTTATTCTTTATTGCTATTTTTAATAATTCATTAACTATAAGAGGAACGGTAGAAATTAATATAGCTATTATCCAATCAGTTATAGTTAGCGGATAAACCTTAAATATATCTGCAAAGAAAGGAATTGTTATAATTATAAATTGAATTCCTAATCCCAATATAAAGGAACCAATTAAATATTTATTGCCGAAGATTCCTAGTTTAAATACAGATTTTTTTGTGCTTCGCATATTAAGAGAGAAGAATAGTTGCGATGCACTTAAAACCACAAAAGCTAAAGTTTGTGCATGTCTTAATGATCCGGGATAAATATTTTCACCAAATTTAAAAGCGATTAGGGTAAGTGCACCAATAAGTACTCCATTTACAGCTAAGTACAATCCCATGTGGCCAGAAAATAGAGTTTCTTTAGGGTTTCTTGGAGGATCTTCCATTACACTTTCATCCATAGGATCAACGCCTAAGGAAAGAGCAGGAAA
Source organism: Clostridium sp. HBUAS56017 (assembly GCF_007115085.1). Classification (NCBI taxonomy): domain Bacteria; kingdom Bacillati; phylum Bacillota; class Clostridia; order Eubacteriales; family Clostridiaceae; genus Clostridium; species Clostridium sp. HBUAS56017. The sequence continues at coordinate 68,255 of NZ_SULK01000014.1, forward strand.
ACTATCAGTAATTAAATTAACCCACAATATATGAATAGGTAAAAGGGGAGAATTCCAGTTTACTAATATAGCTATGAATAAAGCAACTATTTCCCCAAGGTTACAGGAAAGTAGAAATATTATGGCCTTTTTAATATTATTATAAATATTTCTTCCTTCCTCGACTGCATTAACTATAGTAGAAAAATTATCATCGGTTAATATTATGTCAGCAGCACCTTTTGCAACGTCAGTACCTGTAATGCCCATAGCAACTCCAATATCTGCAGCTTTTAAAGATGGTGCATCATTAACCCCATCTCCAGTCATGGAAACAATATTACCATGGGATTTAAAGGCTTTAACAATTTTAACCTTATGCTCAGGGGAAACCCTAGCAAAAACCTTATAATTATTTACTATTTTATTAAATTCATTTTGCTCGTATTTATCTATTTCACTACCTGACATACATTCAGAAATATCTTCAGCCATATTTAGCTCGTTAGCTATGGCAAAGGCGGTATTTTTATGATCTCCAGTAATCATAATTGGTGTGATTCCAGCACCTTTACAAAGCTCTATAGAAGACTTAACCTCTTCTCTTGGAGGATCTATCATTCCCATAAGCCCAACAAATGTTAAGTTAGTTTCAAAATTATCTAAAGGAATGTTAGGGGTATCTATATCTTTATATGCTAATCCAAGAACTCTAAGAGCTTCATCGCTCATTTCATTAGATTTACTTAAGAGTTTTTCTTTAAGCTCTTCAGTTAATGGAGAAATTGTACCGTTAATTGATATATTAGTACAGATTTTAAATAAAGAATCAATAGCGCCTTTAGTAAAAACTTTATATTTGTTAGCATAGGAATTTAGTGTGGTCATGAGTTTTCTATCAGAGTCAAAGGGAATTTCATTAATCCTTTTATGTTCTTCATTTAATGGATCTTTAAATATATTAAATTTTATACCCACATCAAGTAATGCGATTTCAGTAGGATCCCCTGTTTTCGATTCTTCAGTAGAGGTAGCATCATTACAAAGTACCATACCTTCTACTAGGAGTTTACCTTCATTATTAGTAATATCTAAATTGTCTAAAATATCTAAGGTATCATTAAAAAAGGTCTTTTTTACAGTCATTCTATTTATGGTTAAAGTACCTGTTTTGTCCGAACATATAATAGATACAGAACCTAAGGTTTCAACAGCAGGTAGTTTTTTTACTATGGCATTTTCCTTAATCATCCTTTGAACACCTAAAGCTAAAACAATAGCAACTATAGCAGGTAACCCTTCAGGAATAGCGGCAACAGCTAGACTTAGTGCAGTTAATAACATCTCAAACCAATCTCTACCTTGAAACATTGAAATAGCAAAAATTAAAATACAAATACCTACAGCAGCAAAACCCAAAGTTTTACCAAGGCCAGCTAATTTCTTTTGAAGAGGTGTTGTATCGTCCTCTTCTTCATCCAGCATCTTTGCAATTTTTCCTATTTCAGTATTCATACCTGTAGCAGTAACAATGCCTGAACCTCTTCCGTAAGTAGCTAAGGTGGACATAAAAGCCATATTCTTCATATCACCAATTTGAGGCTTTTCAGATACAATCAATATATTAGCATCCTTATCAGAAGGAAGAGATTCACCTGTAAAGGCAGATTCCTCAATTTTAAGATTAGCACTTTCAATTAGCCTAAGGTCAGCTGGTATATATCTACCAGCATCTATTATTACAATATCTCCAACCACAACTTCTTCAGAGGGGATTTCTGTTAAAATTCCATCTCTTTTAACCAAAGCCTTTGGGGTACTTAATTGTTTTAAAGCTTCAAGAGCTTTTTCTGCCTTTGATTCTTGAACAACACCTATAATAGCGTTAATTAAAATAACTATCAAAATTATGATTGAATCACTTATTTCACCCATAAATCCCGAAATAATAGCAGCAGCTATAAGTATATAAATCATGGCGTCGTTAATTTGTGCTAGGAATAAAGCAAATAATGTTTTTTTCTTTTTTCCAGCCAATTTATTTTCGCCATCTCTATCTAATCTTCTTCGGGCTTCTGCTGAGGATAAACCTTCAACGGGATGACTTGATAATTCGATTATCACATCCTTGGGATCTTTATTAAACCACATAAAACCTCACCTCAATTTAATTATTATATAGTTAGGATATTGCTTTTGTTAATGTTTAATACATGGAAAATAGTTCAGCATATAGGCAATTTAGAAAATTAAATGATTTTTAATATAAGGTTAATGTGGTATTATTAATAGGAGGAGAATGGAAATGAAGATAGATAGGTTAATTAGTATTATTACAATTTTAAATAACAGAGGTAGAACTACGGCAAAAGAACTTTCAGATAGATTTGAAGTTTCAGTTAAAACAATACAAAGAGATATTATGGCAATAGATAGGGCTGGAATTCCAATAGTATCTTATCAAGGTAAAGATGGTGGATATGAAATATTAGAAAGCTATAGAGTTAGTGGAAGTGTTATGAGCCCGGATGATGTTTATATTATTTCTGAGCTTTTAAATGGAATTGGGAAATCATATAATTCTAAGCATTTAGAAAATTTAATAGAGAAGTTTAAAGCAATAGATACTAAAGAAACTTCAAATAGAATTTTAATAGATTTTTCTTCATGGGGAAGTGGAGATAAAACAAAGAAAAAATTAGAATTAATAGATAGAGCTTTTTCTGAAAAGAGAACTTTATCTTTCGAATATAGCAATATAAATGGAGAATTCTCTAATAGAGCAGTAGAGCCTATAAAATTGATTTTAAAAAGTATGAACTGGTATCTCTATGGATTTTGTCTTTCTAAAAATGATATGAGAATATTTAAAGTTAGAAGGATGGATAATATAAGTTTAGGAGAAAAGTACATTGTAGATAGAGAATATTCACTAGATGATATTTTTGATGACAGAGCAAAGGATATTATTAAATTAAAGCTAAAAGCTAATGAAGAGTTTATTAGAAAAGTTGATGATTACTTTGAAGAGTATAAAATAGATGGCAAAATTATTGAAGTTAGGTTACCAGAAGATGAATGGGTTTATAGCTTGATCTTAGGTTTGGGAAATAAGGTAGAGGTCATAGAACCAGAAAAGGTTAGAAATATTATAAAAAATAGAATAAAAGAAATGAACAATTTATATAAATAGGACACAATGGTGTCTTGTTTTTTTTATTATACTGATAATAGGAGAAGTATAGGAGGTAAATTTATGGGAGAGAAGTTAGATTTAAAAAAGGAAAACAAAGAACTTTACACAGGAAAGGATGGAGAAATAAAAGAAGTGTTTTGTAAGAAGGCTTTTTATATAACAATAGATGGAGAAGGTGACCCTAATACTAATGAGAAGTATAAAATGGCAATTGGAGCTTTATATAAGGTTGCATATTCTTTGAAATTTATTTATAAGAATAGAAACTTAGATTTTGTGGTTATGCCATTAAGTGGACTTTGGTGGGGAGTTAATAGCGAGGAAAATAAGGAAGAATGGAAATGGAGAGCTATGATTGAAATACCTAACTATGTTGAAGAAGATGATATAGAGGTAGCTAAAGAAGAAGCTTATGTAAAAAGCAAAAATGAAGTGATAAAAGAAGTTTTGTATAGAGAAATGAATGAAAATAGGTGCTTTCAGCTTCTTCATATTGGACCATATAATAAGGAAAAGGAAAAAATCTCAGCGCTTCATAGGATTATAAAGGAAAAAGGTTATTCCATGAGAGGAAAACATCATGAAATTTATTTAAATGATGCAAGGAAGACTGAGGAGAATTCTTTGAAAACTATAATTAGGCAGCCTGTTTACAAAGAAGAGGAGGAGATCCTTAACTTTGAAGAAGAAAGTAGAGAATTTTTTGATAGACTTAGAAACAACAAAGTAATGGTTTTATCTACAGCAGATGGAGAGCGAGTCTCTTCAAGAAGTATGAGTATAATCATTTATAGTAGAAAGTTTTATTTTCAAACAGACAAGGAATTTAGAAAAGTTAAAGATATTAATAAAAATAGAAATGTAGCTTTGTGTGTGGATAATATTCAAGTTGAAGGTAAAATAGGAAAAATAGGTTCTATTTATGATGAATATTTCAAAGATTTTAAAAAGCTTTATAAGGAAAATTATTCTGGTTCATACAAGACTTATTCAAAACTTATGGAGAATAAAGTTTTTGAAATTATTCCTGAAATAATATCTTTATATGAATATGAAGGGAAAAATGTGTATAGAAAGTTTATTAATTTTAATAGAAAAGTAGCTTATAGAAGGTTGTATCTATCTTATTAATGTTTAGAAAGTAGAAATTAATAGAGAAGGTACAGGGTTAATATTAATGATATTCTTCAGAATACTACCATAAATATTCTGAAGAATATAAGAATATTACCATATATATTCTTAAGAATATGCTGGTAAAATGCGGCTTTAGACATAGTGGCTGCATTTTATCAGCTTTTAATTTGCTTTAGACTCAGCTTCTTTCTTATCAACAAGTAAGTTATATCCAAGTCCAATTACAACTATAATTCCACCAATTACTTTTCCTAAGGATAATTGATTTAAAGAGAAGTAATCAATAAATATTCCTATAAATAATTGTCCAATAAATATAAGAAGAGCCATATAAAAGGCAGAAATTTTTTGAGCCACATGGTTTGAAATAGAAATAGAGATCACTCCAATAAGTCCTCCTAAATAAGCTAAAAAGGGTATAGAATTAAGAGAAATATTTAACGATTCTCTACTTATTACTAAAATAATAGTTGAAAATAATAGTCCAGTTAAAAAATTATAAAATGTACTTTGAAAAAGTCCAATCTTCACGGCTAAATTTGAATTTATAATTCTAGAAACAACTATAGCAACTCCAGCTAAAATTGCAATTAATATATAAAGCATAAACCCTCCATTAATAAATAGTCATAATAATTATTCCAATAGATATAATTACTAGTCCAATTATTTTTTTCTTATTAAATTTATTTACCTTAACTCCAAGTAAGCCAAAGTTGTCTATTATTATAGAAGATAATGTCTGTCCTAATAATCCAAGAGCCATGGTTAAACTAGCTCCTATTGGAACAAAGGTATAGTTATTAAATAAAACTGTAAAAACACCAATAACTCCAGCACTATATAGGGTTAAGGGAAGAGTTTTATCAAAGGTTAGCTTAGTTTTTGTAAAGATTAATATAGCAACTACTCCTATAAGACCTACAAAATGAATTAAAACACTTGATATATAATTTCCTGTATATGTTGATAAAATACCATTAAGACTTGTCATAAGACCGATTAATGCGCCTATGATTATAGAATAAATATTGTACAAAATTTGTTTCCCTCCATTTCTATAAATAATCTATCATAAAATCATTGATAATTAATATGACATATGTCATATTAAACTTAGAATAAAAAATTATGAGGATGATTATGAATAAAATTAGAAGTAAAAAACTTAAATCTATGTATATAGAAAAATATAATATAAATGATGTATTTACAAATGATATGGAAAGTTTCATGGAGCTTTTATGTTTTAAAAAGAACGAGTATCTTTGTAGACAAAATGAAAAAATAAATTATCTTTTCTTTGCAGTTGAAGGAAGGCTAAAAGTATTTAAAACTCATAAGAACGGAAAAAATATACTATTATCCTTTAATCATCCACTTATGATACTTGGGGATTTGGAACTTATTAATTCTGAACTTGCTGATGCAAATATCCAGGCAATAGAAGATGCATACTGCATAGCTCTGCCTGTAGATAAGGTTCGTGAAATATTAATAAATGATTTAAAGTATTTAAGATATGCCTGTAATTCTATTAGTAAAAAGTTAAAAGAAACTTCTCAAAATAGTTCTATTAATTTAGTATATCCTTTAGAAAATAGGCTTGCTAGTTATATACTGGTTATGAAAGAAGAAGTAGATGGAAGTCTTAGATTTAATGGGAATCTAACTGAAATAGCTGAATTACTTGGAACTAGTTATAGACATCTATTAAGGACGCTAGAAGCTTTTATAAAAAAGGGAGCAATAAGGAAGAAGGAAAAATATTATGAAATATTAGATGAGGAGCTTTTAATAAAAATGTCAGCGGATTTATATAAGTAAATATTAAAGTATAAACAAAGGGAGCTTGGTATCCGGCGAAAGACAACCCAAGCTCCCCAATTAGCACTATTGTACCAACTGCTTAAATAGAATAACATAATTTATAAACATATACAAGAGAAATCTACTAAGTATTTAATTTTCTCTATTTTTCATAAAAATTGTGATTTTATAAGATTTATTAGAAAATTTAGTAACAATTTGGTATAATATAGATATTAAATAAAATAATGTAAAATCGGAAAAGTGAAAGGTAGAAAGGATATGGAAGTATTTAAATTTTTAAGTGCAGAAGAAACAATAAGTTATTTAAATGAAAATAACTCATATGGCTATGTGGTGTTTTGTGAACCAGAAAAGGTTTTAGAGCTTAATAAAAAAGTTAATGATAATGTAGTATTATGCTCAACATCAGGAGAATACACTTATGATGGTTTTGAAAGCCATGTATTTACAGGTTTTCAATATGATTTACAGGAGGTAGAGGTAGTAGAAGTCTTATATCCTCCAATAAAGAGTTTGGAAAAGCTTAATGGTGCTTATAATAAGGTGAAAGATAATGAAAATGCCCTTGCTTTATTACTTTGCGATGGATTGTCAGGTGTGGAAGAAAGTATAGTAACAACATTTTTCTTTGCAAAGGAAAACTTCAAAATCATAGGGGGAAGTGCTGGAGATTATACTGAATTTAAAGAAACTCTAATTTACATTGGAAAGAAAAAAGTACATAGTGTTGCCTTATTCTTTAATAGTAAGAAGAAAACACAAATAGTAAAGGAAAATATATATAAGCCAACAGGGATAAAGTTATTGGTAACTGATGCTGATCCAATAAATAGAGTGGTTAAAACATTTAATAATAATAATGCAAGCACAGAATATGCTAAAGCCTTAGGAATTACAGAAAGTGAACTTTCAAGCCATTTTATGAATAATCCTCTAGGGAAGATAGGAAAAGATAATATTTATATAGCTTCACCTATGAAAGTTAATGAGAATAAGTCAATTACTTTCTACTGTCAGATGTTACCTAATACTTTTGTTGAATTACTTGAACCAATGGATCCAATAAGTATGCTCCAAAATACTATTAGCGAAATTAAGTTTAAACCTAAGTTTACTCTAGCTTTAAATTGCATTTTAAGAAGTATAAAATTTCAAAATGAAGGACTATGGAAAAATTTTGATCATGAGTTATTAAGGTTCTGTAAAAATACTACAGGATTTATTTGCTATGGAGAGCAATTTTATAAGCATCATTTCAATCAAACCATGGTTCTTTTAGCTATGGAATAAACTTAAGGGGGTATTAATTTGTTTAATAGAAAAAGAAAGGAACAAGATATATTTAAAAATGAAGAAAAGATATATGAAGTAGAAAATCTTTCAAAAAATAAATTTGACTATATTGAGGAAGTTTTTGTTTTATCATCAGAAATAGATAAAAATATTAATGGTCTCTTTAAGGAAGAAGGCGGAATGACTTATGGCTTAAAAAAGCTTCATGAGGGAAATGAATATACAACAAGTCAAATTCAAGAAATAGAAAAATATCTTCATACAGTATCAAATAATAATGATAATATAGAAGAATTGGTAGGAGAGGTGTTTGGAAAACTAAAATTATCATCCAGTGAAATAAGTAGTGCAGGAAAGGCAATAGATAGCTTAGCAAATCATATGGGGTCAGTTCATAATGCATTTCAAGACATAGTTAGTAGCTTTGAAGATTTGCAAAAAGAATATATGAATATTAATAAGATAGCAAACCTTATTACAGACATATCTACTCAAACTAATCTTTTAGCTTTAAATGCATCTATAGAAGCAGCAAGGGCTGGAGATGCAGGAAAAGGATTTTCAGTTGTGGCAAATGAAATAAAAAAGTTATCTGAGAATACTAAAAATAGCGTAAAGAGTATCTTTGATTCTAATAAAAATATGACGAAAATTATAGAACTACTAAGGGTAAAGTCCAATGAAGGGTCAGAAGTAGTTAATGCTACAATAAGTGGCATTAGAGCATCTGAGAATCAGTTAGGCAGAATGCTCCAAGCAGGTAAAGACGTAGCTACAAGCATGGGAAAGGTAAAAGAATCTCAAATGGAGAATAAGGAAAACATAGAATCTATAGAGAAGAATTTGGGAAATGTAGTTGAGAAATCAATTAATGATAATAATGATTTAGAAGAATTAATATATAGCGTACAAGCTAAAGCTGATTTTTATTTACATATTTTAAATCATTTAAATCAGATTAAGATTCTTCAAAAGGAATATGAAGAAAGTAAGTAAAAGTAATAGGAGAGGTTTATAATGAAGAAAAAGTTAAAGCATTTAGTTAGTATAATGGTTATTGCAGGATTAGTAGTAGGTTCATATTCTTTACAACCAAAGGTGATAGATAACATTCTTTTAGAATTTGCTAAAACTAAAGTTTCACAAAATAATAAAGACGTAAAATTAGTAATAGACAAAGATAATGAAAATACATTGCCTAAAAATTTTAGAATGTCAGGTGATGTAATTAATAGAGAATCATCTAGTAATGTTAACTTAAAAGGATTAAGAGACTTGAATGAATCAGGTAGTGGGGCTCTTAGTAAAAACAGCCTTAAAATGATAAAAGATAAATTTGAAGCTAATAAAAAAATCAAAAATATTATAGATGTAGATTTAAGGCAAGAAGCTCATGGCTTTCTTAAGGGAATGGCTATAAGTTGGTATGGAAAAAGAGATCAGGCTAATATAAATAAAGAAAGAAAAGATATCATAAGGAATGAAAAGGATAAATTAAAAAAGATTAAAAAAGATAAATATATTGTTTTTGATAAACTTAAAGAAGGGAAATCTGTTAATACCATTTCTGAAATTATAAAACCTAAAAAAGTTCAGACAGAAAAACAATTAGCAGAATCTCAAAAAATAGATTATTTAAGACTTACTGTAACAGATCACTTAAAACCTAAGGATGATGAAGTAGACTTATTTGTAAAAAAGATGAGAAAAATATCTACAAAGGATACTTGGGTTCATTTTCACTGTAGAGGTGGGGTAGGAAGAACTACTACTTTTATGGCTATGTATGATATGATGCATAATGCAAAAGAAGTAAGTTTTGAAGATATAATGGAGCGTCAAGCACTTATAGGTGGATCTGATATCTTAAAGAAAGATGCTGAAGATAATGAAACAGGGGATGAAAATAGAGGCGATTTTTTAAAGAAATTCTATAAGTATTGTAAATTAAATAATGATAACTTTAAAACATCTTGGAGTGAGTGGTGTTTTGAATAAAAGTTTTATTTAAATTTGATACTTACAATTTATCAAATGGTGAGCATACAGTAAAATGAATCAGCCGAAAATTTAAGTAGGTTGGTTCATTATTTTTTAATAGGACAAGCTAATAAGCTGAACTATTTCTATTGTTTATTAGGCAAAGTATAAGTATAATAAACCTTGTATGTTTAACAAATAGTAATTAATTGAGGTATCTAATACATGAGTAAATTTAAAAAAGTTTATATAGAAATAACAAATGTATGTAATCTTAGTTGTAGTTTTTGTCCTAAAACAAAGCGAGAGAAGAAATTTTTAACAACTGAGGAATTTAAAATAATACTTAAAGAAATAAAACCCTATACAAAATTTATATATTTTCATCTGATGGGAGAACCATTACTTAATCCAAATCTTGAAGAATTTCTAGAGATGGCATACGAAGAAGGCTTTAAAGTTAACATAACTACAAATGGAACTTTAATTCCAAAGGTATATAAGATTTTGTTAAATTCAAAAGCATTAAGACAAGTTAATATTTCTTTACATAGCTTTGAAGCAAACAAAAATCAAGTATCTTTTAATGAGTATTTAAATGGAGTAATTGATTTTATAAAACAAGCTAATGAAAATACTAATATAATTTGTTCTATGAGACTTTGGAATAATGACAGTAGTCTATTAGATATTAAGGGAGAAAATGATCTTAATGTAGAAATAATAAATGAAATAAAGATAGAACTTCATTATCTTGGGGACTTAAAGGAAACACTTGACAGGGACAATAAGGTTAAGATTAGGGATAGAGTTTATTTAAATGGAGCAGAAAAATTTCAATGGCCTAGTATGGATGCAGAATTTTTTGGAGACATAGGCTTTTGCCATGGCTTAAGAGATCACTTTGGTATATTGGTAGATGGTACAGTAGTTCCTTGTTGTTTAGATGGGGAAGGACAGATACCTCTTGGAAATATATATAATAAGCCACTTGAGGATATTTTAGAAGGAGAGAGAGCTAAAAAGATTTATGATGGCTTTTCTGGACGTAAGAGAGTAGAAGAACTTTGCAAGAGATGTGGATATAGTGAGGTTTTTAAGAAGTAGATATTTATATAGTGTACAAGAATAATTTGATTTTAAGAACTTACAGAAATTCATTTCGAATTTTGTAAGTTCTTTTTGTGTTAGTTTAAATCAACAAAATCAAGCTTAAAAACAACCTAACCCTTTAAGATCACTACCATTAACTAAATGCATGAATTTAACATCAGGTATTAATTCATCACTATTGGTGTAATCTCTCTTTTTAGTTAGTTCGCTTATATCTAAGCTTTGGAAGTCAGAAGCTGTTACAGTAATTCCTTCTATATTCCATGAGTTGCTACTTACATTTTTACTAGGTAGATTAGAATCTTTTATTGCTATTCCGTTAAATGAAAGATTATTATGAACTATTTCTCTTGTTCCAGGAATATCTGTAGGATTATTTATGCTAACACGTTCTAGCATATCAAAGTTACCACCTCTATTATTATAAGCTGTATTATTATACCAATATGCAGATTGTCCAGGTTGATGATTTGCATAGAATCCATGAGCTTTATTATTAGCTGCTAAGCAGGCATAAACAGTATGAACTGGAACAGGATCATATGGTGTTCCTGATGCATATCCACCAATCTTGAAGCCGTTAGAATCACCGCCTGCATTCATATCAAAAGCCCAACAATGATCAAACGTATTAGCTCCTTTTGAAGTTAGGCAGTCAAATCCGTCATCACTATTATTCCATGAACGGCAATATTGGAATACAACACCATTTCCATGGGCACCAAAACCATCAGTGTTACCAATTGAAAATTTTGTAGGGCCTATATTGTTGTAAGCATCACATTTAGTACAATAACCAGTTCCGTTATTAACAAAATAGAAGCCATTAGCTTCAGTATCATGGCATGTTACCTCGTAAAGTAGAGCATTACCTTCAACTCTAAAACATTCTGATTGTTTTTGATTACCAACCTTTACTCCTGTTACATCAATTGTTGCAATGGTAACATCTGTTACCCCTTTTGCTATGTGGAATGCAGCTACACGCTTATTAGTAGGTACAGTTGAGAAATCAAAAACCGGTATATCTGAAGATGAAAATGCCCTATAAGTAATTCCGCTTTTTGTAATATTATTTACATAATTATATGTATTATCTGAAGAAGCAATATTAAAATTTTTATAAGTTCCTCCCATTATAAAGACTGTATCACCATAAGAAGCTACTGCTTGTGCCTTTGATATACTTGCAAATGGTGAATTTATACTTCCAGAGTTATTATCGTTACCAATTGGCGACATATAATATTCTGCTGCATGTGCAAATACTGGTGTTAATAAACTAGCACCAAAAACAATTAATGATAAGATAAATTTTTTTATTAAGTTTTTCATAGTTTCCCCCTAAGTTCTATCATTTAAAATAAAGTGTTAAAGTGTACATTTCAAAATTTTAATATAGGTAATACTTTTTTCATTTTAAATAGCTTTTTATGTATGTTTCACCTCTCCCTTTGTAGATATTCACACTAAATTTGGACTTTAACGACTTTTATGTAATATTGTAACATAAAATAACTAAAACTGTAAAAAATAGTTTTTAATCTAATAAAATGTATGCTATTATAATAAAAGTCAATTATATAAATATTAACTATATTAAGTAAAATTGGTCTAATTGGCTTATCATAATATAATATCTAGGGGGAAACGTAAATGAAGAAAGTAAAATTATTAGGTCTTGGAGTGGCGATGGTTTTGACATTAGCAACTACTTCAGGTCACACAGCAGCACAAGCAGCAACAGGAAGAACATTAGTTGTAAATGAAGGAGAAACATCATTAAGTAGTATAGTGGAAAGTTCACAAGCAGGAGATACCATACAAATTAATGGTACTGTAAAATCAGGAACTGTTAATGTTCCAGAAGGTGTAAATATTGTAGGAGGAACTAATGCAGTAATTGATTTTTCTTTAACTAAATTTGGACAAAAGGGATTAAATGTTTTACATGATGGATCTACAATTCAAAATTTAGAAATCTGCAATGCTGGAGACAATGGAATATTTGTTCAAGGTAATAATAATGTATTCTATGGAGTATATGTTCATGATAACAAAGATGCAGGGGTTCAAGTATCAAATGGAGGAGCAAATAACTATTTTGGATATGTATATTCCTACTATAATGCAGATCCAAAAGGAGAAAATGCAGATGGATTTGCAATAAAATTACATTCTGGAGAAGGTAATGTATTAGAAGATTGCGTTGCTGCATGTAATTCAGATGATGGATATGATTTATATGCTGCCCATGGAGCTGTAACATTTAATAGATGTAAGGCAATAAATAATGGTGAGTGGAATGGAATAAGAGGAGATGGAAATGGATTTAAAGTTGGAGGGATAGATAATAAGACTCCAGGAGTTGCAGCACATCCAGACCCTTTAAATCATATATTAACAGATTGTGAAGCATCAGGTAATACACGTAATGGATTTGATAGAAACAATCAAACAGGAGTAGTAACTATGTTAAGATGTACAGCAAATGCAAATGGAGGAGCTAATTATAGTTTCCCTCAATCAGGAACTCCATCAGCATTAGGATATAAAGTAACTTTTGGTAGAGCTATAATTGAGGATTGTGTTTCTGCCAATAATGCTAATAACAATATTAGTGGTGCTGATTTATATGGAGATTGTACTGGGTTTTAATTAAATGATTAAAATCAAGTTATCATAGTTTTTCATAATAAAATAAAGATAGCTAAATGCTAATATAATAAAAAATAGTACAAGAGGTTTATACTTCTTGTACTAAATTTTTTAGTGAAATATCTAAAACTTTAAAGGAGTGTGTTAAAGCTCCACAGGAGATGTAGTCTGCACCAGTTAAGGCATAATCTTTAATAGTATTTAGTGTTATATTTCCAGAGCATTCGGTTATAGCTCTCTTGTTTATTAACTGAACCATTTCTTTAGCTTGAGAAGGAGACATATTATCAAGCATAATGATATCAGCCTTAGCTTCTAGGGCTTCTAGCACTTCTTCCTTAGTTTCAGTTTCAACTTCAATTTTAACTGTGAAAGAAGAATTCTTTTTTGCAAGATAAACAGCTTCTTTTATACCTCCTGCTGCATCTATATGATTATCCTTTATTACAACTGAATCAGAAAGTGAAAATCTATGGTTTTTTCCACCTCCACATAAAACAGAATATTTGTCTAAATGTCTATATAAAGGAGTTGTCTTTCTTGTATCTACTATCTTGGAATGTAGACCTTCAAGTTTTTTTACATATTCGTAGGTTGTAGTAGCAATTCCACTCATTCTTTGCATCAAATTAAGAGCAATCCTTTCACCCATCAGAATATTTCTAGTATTTCCATAAACCTCAGCTATCTTGGTACCTTTTTTCACCTTATCCCCATCACTTACAGTAAATGAAACTTCTACATCTCCTAAAATTTGAAAAACTCTAGAAAAAACTTCTAAGCCGCAAATAATACCATCTTCTTTAACTATAAGAGATACTCGTCCTCTGCTTTTTTCATCTATTGTGGCATTAGTTGTTATATCGACAAAAGGCATATCTTCCTGAAAGGCTCTCTTTATAAGATCATCAACAATTAAGAAGTTTAGCATAATTTTCATCAACCCTTTCTTTTAGGAAATCAATTAATTCTTCTTTAGTTGGATAATTAACTGTGTTCGAATATAGTTCTTCGTTTATTTTTTTAGCACATCTATAGGCAAAAACAACACCTTCAAGTAGGGAATTGCTAGCAAGTCTATTATTCCCATGGACTCCTGTACAAGCTGTTTCACCTAAGGCGTATAAATTAGTTAAATTTGTTTCACCGTTTATATCAACCTTTATACCACCCATGGCATAGTGATGTGCAGGAGATATAGGAAGCATATCAGTATCCATTATATATCCTCGACTTAAGCATTCACTATATATAAATGGGAAGCGCTTCATTAGAAAATTTTTATCTAAATGAGTTAAATCTAGATATACGTATGGAGTATCAGGAGTTTTTGATATCTCTTTTAGTATTGCCTTTGAAACTATATCACGAGGCTTTAGAGAATCTACAAATTCTTCTCCCTTTAAGTTTCTAATGATTCCACCTTCTCCTCGTAAAGATTCTGAAAGTAATAATCTTTTGCCATTTGAATTTTTTTCATAAAGAACAGTAGGATGTAATTGAAGATAATTTATATCTTGAATAGCTACATTGTTTTTAAGGGCTATTGAAATTCCATCTCCAGTTAAGGAAGGAAAGTTTGTGGTAGAAGTAAATAATCCACCTAGGCCTCCAGTTGCAAGGATTGTAGACTTGGCATGAATTTCTAAAGTATCATCTTTAAAGCTACAAATTCCTCCGAGACAAAGCTTATCCTTTTTTATAATGTCTATAAGTCTACATTTTTCTATTACTTCTATGTTAGTCCTAGTTTCAAGTTCTTTATAAAGACTTTCCATTATATACTTACCTGTTTCATCTTTTACGTGAGCAATCCTAAAGGTACTGTGACCACCTTCTCTAGTATAGCTTAATGAACCATCTTCATTTTTATCAAAAGGAACATGAAGATCAATTAATCTCTTTATATTATCTTTAGATTCTTTAACTAAGATTTCTACAGACTTTTTATTGTTCTTATAATTTCCTGCTTTAATGGTATCTTCAATATAAGGAATTATGTCATCATCATTTAAAACTGTTGAAATACCTCCTTGAGCTAAATAAGAGTTGCAGTCTCTTAAGTTTTCTTTTGTAATTAATATTATCTTCAAATTTTTGTTTAGGTTTAGAGCAGAATATACTCCTGCTACACCAGTACCAGCAATTAATACATCACAGGTTTTAATCACATTAGTCATCTCCTAATTTATGCATATTTTCTAAAGCTCTATGAGCTTTTAGTCTCATTTCTTCATCTATGATTATCTCATTAGATTCATTTAGCAAACAGTCATATAATTTTTGTAGATTTGTCATCTTCATATTAGGGCAAATCATGGAATTATTAAGAGGTAAAAATTCTTTATCTGGGTTCTTTAGTTTCATTTGATAAAGCACACCTTCTTCAGTTACAACCACAAACCCCTTTGAAGGAGAGTTAGTAGCATAATTAATTATTTCCGAAGTACTGCCTATAAAACTTGCAAGATCACGAACTTCCTTTTTACATTCAGGATGAACTAGTACTTCATAAGTTGGATGCTTTTCAGTTAATTCTGTAATATCCCAAGGTTCAACTCTCTCATGAGTTGGGCAGAAACCTTGGTATAATATAAATTTCTTGTTTGGGAAATGTTCAGCTATAAATTCACCTAAGTTTCTATCAGGTAAAAATATAATTTCTTCTTCTTTTATGTTATTCATTATTTTTAGAGCAGAAGAAGAGGTTACACAAACATCTGACACTGCTTTAATATCTAAATTTGTATTTATATAGCTAATTATTTTAGCCTTTGGATGTTCTTTTTTTAAATCTTCAAGCCTGTCTATTAAAGCCATATCAGCCATAGGGCATCTTGATTCTTCAGCAGGTAAAAGTATCTTTTTATGAGGAGATAATATTTTAGCACTTTCAGCCATAAATCTTACTCCGCAAAAAACAATAAGATTAGAGGAGGATTCTAAAGCTTTCTTACTTAAGAAATATGAATCTCCGGTAATATCAGCTATCTCTTGAATTTCAGGCCTTTGGTATAGATGAGCAAGTATAAGTGCTCCTTTTTCTTTCTTTAGTTTTTTTATTTCTTCTACTAGATTCAATTTTAACAACTCCTTGCAGATTATACAGGTGTATATACACTTGTATAAAGTTTAAGATAATAGGGAGGGTTTGTCAATTTTTTTTAGCTTTAGATTGAAAATATTAGAGGGTAGGGTTGTATATAAATTTACAAATGTGGAAAGAATCACATTAGGGAGTGATGTAAATGAGTAAAATTAAGAAATTCATTCTTTTAGGTGCAATTATTTTAACCTTGTTGTTTGTTATAAGTTATTTCGTGTTTGATAATTACTTAAATAATCAAAATCAAATAGCAGAAGAAAACAATCAAACTACTTTAGCAAAAGATAAAACAAAAGTTTTAGATGATAATTTTAAAATAACCTTATTTAAAGGTGATGTTAAAGAAAGAGAAAGTACCTTAAAAGATATGAAAAAGGAATTAGGTCTTGGAGATAATGTTACAGAAGAGGCCCTACGAAAGGCTCTAGAGAATAATGGATATACTGTAGATGCAGTTTACGATAATGAGATTTCTTTTAAAAGATCTCCAGAAAGTGCTGTGGAACCTAACAAATATTATATTAGAGAATTTGATGGATATTTTGCTATTTATGGCAGTGATAAGGACGGAAATCTTTTAATTGAAAATCCTTCTACAGATATATATAATGAAAGAAAAAAATTTAAAGATTTGCCAAAAAGCGATCAAGATATTATAAATAGACTAGATTTAAAGTTTAATACAAAGGCTGAGGCAGAAGAAAAACTATCAGAGCTTATTTCGTAATATGAGCTAATAATAATTTATCTACAAATATAATAATTTTTTATCTTTATCTTAATAAAGGTTGATTTAATGGAACATAATTTCTATTAAATCAGCCTTTTCTTAATTTAACTAGTACTTTAGAAATAGTTGAAAGATTCTATGTTAAATGATAAAGTATAATAAGGATTTAATGAGAACATACTTTCACTTTTCACTGGAGGATAAAAATGTACGAGTATATAAAAGGTAAATATATAGGAATAAATAAAGACTATATAATTTTAGAGAATAATAACATTGGATATAAAATTTTTACATCAGGAGCTACAATGTCTAGCTTGCCGAAGTCTGGAGAAGAAATTATGCTTTATCTAGAGCAGATAGTAAGAGAAGATTTTATAGGTCTTTATGGTTTTGAATCTAAAGAAGAACTTGAGATGTTTAAGTTATTATTATCTATTAATGGGGTTGGAGCAAAGGCTGCATTATCTCTATTATCTATAAGTAGAGTTAATAACCTTAAGTATGCCATAATTATGGAAGATGAGAAACATATTTGTAGAGCTCCTGGCATTGGAAAGAAAACTGCTGGAAGAATCATATTAGAACTTAAGGATAAGCTTAAGAAAGAAGATATGGCAGTTAATAAGGATGAAAACGGAACTAACATGGACTTAGATAGCGATATAGAATATAGAGCAAACTTAAGTGAAGTTCTAGGAGCATTGCTTGCTTTAGGCTATAGCGAAAAAGAAGCTGAGGCTGCTATAAGTAAGGCAAATAAAGAAGATACAGTAGAGAACATTATTAAGAACTGTTTAAAGATATTAATGGGATAGGAGGTTATATTTTATGGAAAGAATCATTACTTCTAGAGAAATAGAGGAGGATTCTAATGGAGAATTAAGTTTAAGACCTCAAAAGATTAGTGAATATATAGGACAGGACAAAGTAAAGGAAAGACTAGATATCTTTATTAAGGCTGCACAAAAAAGAGAAGAGGCACTAGACCATGTGCTTTTATATGGACCACCAGGACTTGGTAAAACAACTTTAGCTAATATCATAGCTAAGGAGATGGGTGGAGATTTAAAGGTAACTTCAGGGCCTGCCATAGAGAGAGCTGGAGATTTAGCAGCTATTTTAACAACCCTTAAAGATAACGATGTCTTATTTATAGATGAGATACATAGACTTAATAGAAGTGTAGAGGAAATACTTTATCCTGCTATGGAAGATTATGCATTAGATATAGTTATAGGAAAAGGTGCAGCGGCAAAATCCATAAGATTAGATCTTCCAGCCTTTACTTTAATAGGTGCAACTACTAGAATAGGAATGTTAACAGCACCTCTTAGAGACAGATTTGGAGTTATGTGTGCTATGGAATATTACACAGTTGAGCAGCTTAAAGAAATAGTTGTTAGAAGTGCCATAGTGCTTGGATGTAACATAACAGAAGAAGGGGCTATTGAAATTGCAAGAAGGTCAAGAGGGACTCCAAGAATAGCAAATAGGCTTCTTAAAAGGGTAAGAGATTATTCCGAAGTATATTCAGAAGGATTAATTAGCTTAAATGAAGCAAGAAAAGCATTGGAGCTTCTAGAAGTTGATGATAAAGGCTTTGATAGAGTAGATAATAAGATATTAGAAGCTATTATAGATAACTTTAATGGAGGTCCTGTAGGTATAGAAACATTATCATATTTTATAGGTGAAGAGCTTGGAACTCTTGAAGATGTATATGAACCATATCTTCTTCAAGGAGGGTATATAATTAGAACTCCAAGGGGAAGGGTTGCTTCAGAGAAAGCCTATAAGCATTTAGGTAGAGATATGAAGAAGAAAAAAAATAATGGAGAACAAGGAAGTTTTTTTAAGTAGTTAGGAGACGTGAAGATATAATGAAGGTAACTGATTTTGATTTCCATCTTCCAGAGGAGCTTATAGCACAACACCCTCTAGAAAAGAGAGATCAGTCAAGATTAATGGTTTTAGATAAGAATACTGGAGAGATAGAACATAAAAAGTTTTATGATATTATAGATTACCTTGAAAAGGGTGATACCTTAGTATTGAATAATACTAGAGTTATGCCAGCAAGACTTATTGGAGAAAAGGAAAATACAGGTGGAAAGATAGAATTCCTTTTATTAAAGAGAATAGAAGGAGACAAGTGGGAGTCTTTAGCTAAGCCTGGTAAAAGTGCAAGGGTTGGAAGAAGATTTACCTTTGGAGAAGGAAAGCTTAAGGCAGAAGTTATTGAAGTTTTAGAAAATGGTAATAGAATTATTGAATTTGAATATGAAGGTATCTTTGAAGAAGTATTAGATTCCCTTGGGGAAATGCCACTTCCACCATATATTCATGAAAGACTAGAAGATAAGGAAAGATATCAGACAGTTTATTCAAAGGAAGAAGGTTCAGCAGCGGCGCCTACAGCTGGCTTACACTTTACAAAGGAATTATTAAAGAAGATAGAAGATAAAGGTATAAATATAACATATGTAACTTTGCATGTGGGACTTGGGACTTTTAGACCTGTAAAGGTAGAAACTATTGAAGATCATGATATGCATTCAGAATTTTATACATTGTCTAAGGAAACAGCAGAAATCATCAATGAAACAAAAAGAAGAGGTAATAGGATTATTTCTGTAGGAACTACTTCTACAAGAACCTTAGAAACTATAGGTGATGAAAATGGATTTGTAAAGGAACAAAGTGGATGGACAAATATATTTATCTATCCTGGATATAAGTTTAAGGTTGTAGATAATCTTATAACAAACTTCCATTTACCAGAATCAACTCTTATTATGTTAGTTTCCACTCTTGCAGGAAGGGAACATGTAATGAATGCCTATGAAGAAGCAGTAAAAGAAAGATATAGATTCTTCTCCTTTGGAGATGCTATGTTTATAAAGTGAAACTTTTTATGTGGAGTTTTAACTCCAGATGAATTTAGTTGAACCTATCCAGGAGCGTGCAGCTGTTATCTCCCCTTTGAAGAAAGGGAGTATTACAGATGCTAGCTATCGGATAAAGTAACTACATGAGATATATTAAGGAGTGAAATAATTGTCTAAAAGATATACATTATTAAAGAAAGACGGTAAGGCAAGAAGAGGTAGATTTGTAACACCTCATGGAACGATAGAGACACCAGTATTTATGAATGTTGGAACGCTAGCAGCTATAAAAGGTGCAGTTTCTTCAATGGATTTAAAAGAAATAGGATGTCAAGTGGAATTATCTAATACATATCACCTTCATTTAAGACCATCAGATAAGGTTGTAGCTAACATGGGAGGGCTTCATGAATTTATGAATTGGGATAGACCAATTCTTACAGATTCAGGTGGATTCCAAGTGTTTTCCCTTGCTGGAATTAGAAAAATAAAGGAAGAGGGAGTTTACTTTAATTCACATATAGATGGAAAGAGAATATTTATGGGACCAGAAGAGTCAATGCAAATTCAAAGTAATTTAGCATCTACAATAGCTATGGCCTTTGATGAATGTATTCCAAACCCATCAACAAGAGAATATGTATTAGACTCAGTAGCTAGAACTACAAGATGGCTTGAAAGATGTAAAACAGAAATGGACAGATTAAATTCTCTACCAGATACTATAAATAACGAACAGATGTTATTTGGTATTAATCAAGGTGGAACTTATGATGATATAAGAATAGAGCATGCTAAGACTATAACTAAGATGGATCTTGATGGGTATGCTATTGGTGGTCTTGCAGTTGGAGAAAGCCACGAAGATATGTATAGAATTATAGATTCTGTTGTGCCACATCTTCCTGAGGATAAACCTATATATTTAATGGGGGTTGGTACTCCAACTAATATACTTGAAGCGGTTGATAGAGGTGTAGACTTCTTTGATTGCGTACTTCCAGCTAGAAACGGCAGACATGGTCAGGTATTTACTAAAGATGGAAAGATAAACTTAATGAACTCAAAATTTGAGCTTGATAAGAGACCTATAGATGAAGGGTGTCAGTGTCCAACATGTAAGAGTTATACTAGAGGATATATAAGACACTTATTTAAAGCAAAAGAAATGCTTGCTATGAGATTATGCGTGCTTCATAACTTATATTTCTATAATAAACTTATGGAAGATATAAGAGCAGCTATAGATGGTGACTATTTCAAAGAATTTAAAGAGCAAAAGCTTAAAGAGTGGAACGGAAAAGCTTAGTATTGACAATGCTAAGGATTAAAGGTACACTACAAAATAAATAACAATATAGGAAGGAAGTTCAATATATGGAACAAATACTTACATTTGCACCTTACTTAATAATAATAGCGGTGTTTTATTTAGTTTTCTTAGTACCAGAGAAGAAGAGAAAAAAACAATATGATAGTATGCTTGAAGGACTAAAGGTTAATGATGAAATTATGACAAGAGGCGGAATAATAGGTAAAATTATTTCTCTTGATAATGATAATATGGTTTTAGAATCAGGGCCAGATAGGGTTAGACTTAAGTTTTCAAGAAATGCAATTGCAAATAAAATTTATAAAGAAGATTAGAATAGTACCTCTTAATACTACATAAGATTAAGTATTAGGGGGTGTTTTCTTTGAATACTAGGTTTATAAAAAATATCATAAAAGGTTCTTTTTTGTCTTCCGTATTATGTATTATATTGATTTTTTTGCTATCTCTTGTTATGATTAAAGTAGATTTTGCCAAAAATATATATAATATAATCTATAATGTTATAACGTTAACATCTTTAGTAATAGGAGGGGTTATTACAGCGAAGGTTAACGAAAGAAAGGGATGGTTATCTGGGGGAATAGTTGGAATTATATTTTTTATATTGATGTTTATATTTTCATCAATATTTAAAGGTAACTGGGATATGGGAACAGGAGAGCAATACAGATTACTAGTTTATGCTATAACTGGAACAATTGCGGGGATATTAGGTGTAAATATGTAAAACACCTTTATTCTAAAAGTACCATATGCTATAATTAATACATTGCGAAAATAAAGACTCTAGTACTGAGGAGGAGAAAGATGAAGACAAAAGGGAAGAGTTCAGTATTATTTATACTATGCACAATTGCCATTATAGCCTTTGCCTTTATAGGATTTAATGGATTAGAAATAGGCGGTTGGAAAGTTAAGTCATTTAATGACACAATTACAAAAGGTTTAGATCTACAAGGTGGAGTTTCTGTTACTATGGAAATTCAAGATGAAAATGTATCTAAGTCAGATCTAGAAAAAACAAAGCAACAATTAGAACTTAGAGTTAACAAGATAGGGGTATCTGAAACAGTAGTTTCTACTGAAGGCGATAGAAGAATAAGAGTAGAGATCCCTGGAAAATATGATTCAGCTGGAATTGTTGATGATTTAAGTAAAACTGGTCAATTAACATTTAAGTCACCAGAAGGAGAAGTTCTTTTAACAGGGCAAGATGTTGAAAAGGCATCAGTTACTTCTAATCCGGAAACAGGGTCACCAGAAGTATCACTTGAATTAACTTCAGAGGGACAACCAAAGTTCGCAGCAGCTACTGAGAAATATATTGGTAAGCAAATATCTATTAATATGGATGAACAACAATTAAGTAATCCAAGAGTTGATTCAGTAATTACTCAAGGAAAAGCTTCAATAACAGGTCAATCATCATTAGAAGAAGCAAAGAAATTAGCAGGACTTATTAATGCAGGAGCACTTCCTGTTACAGTTAAGGCAGCATCTGTAGAAACAGTTGGTGCAGATCTTGGAGCTACTGCTTTTCCAAATGCTATAAAGGCTGGAATAATAGGTATAGGTTTAGTATATTTATTTATGATAGCATTCTATAGAAGACTTGGAGTTATATCAGCTATAACAATGACATTCTACATTGCAATGACTTTACTTATTTTTGGTGAAGTTGGAGCAGCATTAACATTGCCAGGAATTGCAGCTTTCTTACTTACTATTGGTGTGGCAGTTGATGCCAATGTACTTATGTTCGAAAGAATAAGAGAAGAACTGAAGAAGGGAATCTCACCTAAAGCTGCAGTAAAGAAAGGTTTTGATGAAGCTTTATCTTCAATTGTAGACTCAAATGTTACAACAATAATCGCATCATTAGTACTTTATTTCTTTGGAACTGGTTCGGTAAAAGGATTTGCTGTAACCTTGATGATAGGTGTTTTAGTAAGTTTATTTACAGCTTTAGTTATAACTAGATTTATGATGAATAGAGCAGTAGATGCAGGCTTATTAAGCAAACTATCTCATTTTAGAGTGAAGAGGGGGTAGAGTTTATGCTTAAGATAATAGAAAAAACAAAGATATGGTTCGCTTTATCACTTACTGTAATATTAATTGGTATAGGATTTATGGTTTTCAGAGGATTGAATTTTGGTATAGACTTTAAAGGTGGTACTGAAATATTAATCCAAATGAAGGATGATTTTAATAAACAAGAAGCAGATGATATAGCTAAAAAATATACAGAGGATTTAGTATCTAATGTTGTAGATGGAAACAAGTATAAAGTTAAATCTAGTAATCTAGATAGTCAACATGTTAGTGATCTTGTTAATGAACTTAAAGAAAAGTACGAACTTGATGATAATCCACTAGTATCACAAAATGAAATTGGAGCTTCTGTTGGTAACGACCTTAAGAAAAACTCATTTATATCATTAAGTATCGCTTTAGTAGCTATGCTTATATACATAGCTATAAGATTTGAATTTAAATTTGGTATAGCATCAGTAATAGCTTTGGCTCATGACGTTTTAGTAACATTAAGTGTTTATGCAATTTTTGATATTCAAATAAATACACCATTTATTGCAGCAATGCTAACTATTGTTGGTTACTCTATGAATGATACCATAGTTATATTTGATAGAATTAGAGAAATTTCTAGAGGAAATAGAAGAAAAGATGTAGTTGAAATAGCCGATGTAAGTTTGACACAAACTATTGAAAGATCAATAAATACAACTTTAGCTACATTACTTACTATTATAGCTATAAATATATTAGTACCTTCAGTTAGGGATTTTGCTTTCCCATTAGTTGTAGGTATAGCAACTGGAGCATATTCATCAATCTTTATAGCATCACCAGTTTGGGTAATCTTAAAGAAAAAGATGAAACGTAAAGTTGTAGCAGAATAAACAAGATTTAAAAGAGTAGATATAATATCTGCTCTTTTTTTGTTTAAAAAGAATATAAACTTTCTTTCTCTTTGTTAAGTTATTTATCTCATTTAAATAATAAAAATATCTAAAAAAACTATATAATAAGGAATAGTATAAAATAGTAGTAAAAAATGAAAAAATAGGAATACTATATATAGACAGAGTGTGAGGGAAAAACACAATAAATAGTATATTGTGAAATTTGTTTTCAAAACCCATGAAAATCGTTTGCTATTATAGACAATATACACTATAATAAAGATGTTTTCTTATTTATGGAGGAGTAAGTAATGCGTAAATTTTGGGAGAGTATTTATTGTCCTAACTACATAACTGGATATAATCCCTTTTTACTTAGACATATGAATGAAGCTGTTGAGAAGCTAGTCTACGCAATAAATAATAGAAAAAAAATAGTCGTTTATGGAACTTCCTCAGTAGATGCTATATGTGCTGTAGCATCACTAAGTTTGATTTTAAGGTATTTAAATGCAGATGTTGAATATCTTATTCATGAAGGAGGGGAAATGCGTAAGTCAGTTGATTGTAATGATATACGAGAAGGTGTGGATTTTTTAGGAGCTGACCTATTGATAACTTTAGGAGTAGATTTGAGATCGCAAAAAGAAGAAAAGCTTTGCCGCGATTTAAACATAGATCTAATTGTAGTAGAGAATAAAAAAACAGTTAGAGAAAGAAATTATGTCTATATTAACCCTAGACAAAAGGGATGCGGATACAGGTATAAAAACCTGTCTTTAAGTGCGCTAACTTTTAAATTAATGCAGGCGATTGCAATCTATTACAATATGAAAAATATTAACAAATATTTAGATTTAATACTTATAGGTGGACAATGTGCTAAAGTTAGTTTAAGGGGAGAAAATGGAGTAATATTTAAAGAAGGTAAGAAGTTTTTAGTTAATACAAATAATCATGGATTAAGGGCAATAATTAATTTGGATCAGATAAATGAGCTAAATGATGATGATATTGTTAATATTATAGAACTTATCACTCCAACTATGAATACAGTAGGGGTTGTTAATAATGCAAGAATAGTTCTTGAATTATTAACTACTGGGGATGAGTATAGAGCTAAACAGATAGTAAAATACTTAAATAAGTTAAAAGTACCTGTTTAAGTGGTACAATTATAATATAATATTTATTTTGGAGGAGTAAATATGAATTTAAAAGATAAGATTAGAGTGATTGAAGACTTTCCAAAGGAAGGAATAAGTTTTAAGGACATAACTACATTAATAGGTGATGGAGAAGCATTTAAGGCTTCAATAGATGAAATAGTGAATCATTTAAAGGATAAAAATGTAGATTTAATAGTTGGACCAGAAGCAAGAGGCTTTATTTTTGGAGTACCGGTTGCATATGCATTAGGAGTTGGATTTGTACCAGTTAGAAAAAAGGGTAAGCTTCCAGGTGAAACTGTATCAGTAGATTACGGATTAGAATATGGTACAGATACTTTAGAAATTCATAAAGATGCAATTAAAAAAGGACAAAAAGTTGCTATAGTAGATGATTTATTAGCAACAGGCGGTACTATAGAAGCAGTTGCTAGATTAGTAGAAAGTGTTGGAGGAGAAGTAGTATCACTTGACTTTGCTATAGAATTAACAGAGTTAAAGGGAAGAGACAAGTTAGAAGGATATGATATTCTTTCTCTAGTTGATTACGAAGTTTAATATAAAAGTGTAAAAGAAACTCTTCTTGAATTGCCTGTTTATTTGACAGGACAGTTCATTATGGGTTTCTTTTTTTATCTAGAAATATTTAGAAAGTCTGCGGAATTTCAATCTTTAATTCAAAATTTTAAATTCTAAATTTGTAGATTGAATATATTTCTGTAGAAACTAATAGATGTAAATTAAAAGAAACATTGTTGAAAATAGAAAAATAATAATATATAATATTCTTTAAGGTGGCTGGTTTAACAACCAGCCTTTGATTTTAGAAATATATGTTTAGGAGAGATTATCCTTATGATAGAAACCTTGCTAAAAAAAATAGAAGATAATTGTGTTAATGTTGATATTGAAATAATAAAGAAAGCTTATAATTTTGCCGAGGATGCCCATAAGGAACAAAGGCGAGAATCAGGTGAACCTTATATAGTACATCCAATAGATGTTGCTGAAATTCTAGCAGAGCTTGGTATGGATACTAGTACTATAGCAGCAGGGCTTTTGCATGATGTTTTGGAAGATACTCCTTGCAGCTTTAAAGAGATGTCTGAAATATTCAATGAAGAAATAGCTACTTTGGTAGATGGAGTAACTAAGCTTGGAAAATTTGAATATAAGACTAAAGAAGAACAACAAGCTGATAATGTGCGAAAAATGCTTTTAGCAATGGCAAAGGATATAAGAGTAATTATTATTAAACTTGCTGATAGATTACACAACTTAAGAACATTAAAGTTTGTACCAAAGGAAAAACAAAAATTAAAGGCTAAGGAAACTTTAGATATTTATGCGCCTTTAGCTCATAGATTAGGTATGTCTAAGATTAAATGGGAGCTTGAAGATTTAGCTTTTAGATATTTACATGAAGAAGAGTATTATACCTTAGTTCATGATATAGCAGAAAAGAGAGTTGAAAGAGAAAGCTATATTTCAGGGATTATTGATGAAATAAAAAAGAGTTTAGAGGATTCTGGAATAGATTGTGATATAGATGGAAGGCCAAAACATTTTTATAGCATATATAGAAAGATGGTTAATAAAAATAAGAGCCTTGAACAAATTTTTGATTTAACTGCCATAAGAATTTTAGTTAATTCAGTTAAGGATTGTTATGGAGTTTTAGGAATTGTACATACTATTTATAAACCAATACCAGGTAGATTTAAAGACTATATAGCTATGCCTAAACCTAATATGTATCAATCATTACATACTACAGTTATCGGAGCACAAGGAAAAACCTTTGAAATCCAGATAAGAACTTTCGATATGCATAAAACAGCTGAATATGGTATTGCTGCTCACTGGAAGTATAAAGAAGGTAATGATTCAGTTGAAGATAAAGAAAAGAATTTTGAGCAAAAGTTAGTTTGGCTTAGAGATATGCTAGAGTGGCAGAAAGAAACTTCCGACGCAGAAGAGTTTATGGAAGGTTTTAAGATAGATCTTTTCTCTGATGAGATATTTGTCTTTACCCCAAAGGGCGTTGTTATTAATTTATCTAGTGGTTCAACACCTATTGATTTTGCATATAGAATACATACTGATGTAGGTAATAAATGTGTTGGAGCAAAGGTAAATGGAAAGATAGTGCCTCTTGATTATCAGCTAAAAACAGGTGAGATAGTTGAAATAATTACTTCATCATCATCAAAAGGGCCAAGTATGAACTGGCTTAGTATAGCTAAGAGTAATCAAGCAAAGAGCAAAATTAGAAATTGGTTTAAAAAGGCTAAAAAAGATGAAAATATTAATAGAGGTAAAGAACTATTGGAAAAAGAACTTAAGAAACAATCAGTTACTTTTGCAGCCATTGCAAAGGGTGAAGCTTATGAAAGAGTTCAAAAGAGATATAACATACATAATATGGAAGACCTTTATTCAAGTATAGGACTTGGAAATATTAATGCATCTAATATAGTAGCTAGATTAAAGGAAGAAACCATAGCTGAGAAGGAGAAAATTTCTCCAGAGGCCGAGAATAGATACATAGAAGAACAGATTGCAAAGGGAGAAAGAAGTGCAAAGAACATTAAAGATTACGGAATAACAGTTAAAGGTGAAAGTAATCTAATGGTTAGATTTGCAAGATGCTGTAACCCAGTTCCAGGGGATGAAATACAGGGATATATAACAAAGGGAAGAGGAGTTTCTGTTCATAGAACTGACTGTAGCAATTTACAATCATTAATAGCTTATGATCCTAACAAAGTATTAGAAGTTAATTGGGGAACAGCTAAGGGAGCTTCTTATATTGCAGAAATAAGGGTAAAGGCTGAGGATAGAAAAGGAATATTGTCAGATATAACTATGGTTATTACAGATTCTAACCTTTATTTAAATTCCTTCAATGCTAATTCTTCAAAAGGAAATGAAGCTATTATAAGCATAAAAGTAAAAATAGATTCAGTGGAACAATTAAAGGAACTTATGAAGAAGATAAGAAGACTTCAAGGTGTTACTGATGTATTTAGAATGAACAGTTAAAGGATGTGTAGAGGTTGAGGGCTATAGTTCAAAGGGTAAACTCATCAAGAGTTACTGTAAATGAAGAAATAATTGGTGAAATTTCTAAGGGCTTTAATGTGCTAATTGGAATTTCAAAGGATGATAATGAAGATGATATTAAATATATAAGTGAAAAAATCCTTGGACTTAGGGTTTTTGAAGATGAAGATGATAAGATGAATCTTTCTATACAAGATGTAAAGGGTGAACTACTTATTATTTCACAGTTCACCCTATATGGTGATTGTAGAAAAGGAAGAAGACCTAATTTCATGAATGCTATGGGTGGAGATGAAGCTCGTGAGCTTTATGAAAAATTACTAGATACTTTTAAAAAGTCAGGCCTTAAGGTGGAATGCGGAGAGTTTGGAGCTCATATGATAGTGGATATAGTTAATGATGGACCAGTAACTATCATGCTAGATAGTAAAAAAGAATTTTAAAAGAGGTGCTAATATGATAATTAAAACTTTAGTAATTGGAGCAATTCAGGAAAATTGCTATATAGTAATAGATGAAGAAACAATGGAAGCTGTAATCTTAGACCCAGGTGGCAATGGGCCTGAAATATCAAAGGTTGCAGATGATTTAGGTGCTAAGGTAAAATATGTACTTTTAACGCATGGACATTTTGATCATGTAGGTGCAGTTGAATATTTAGCTGACAAATACAAAGTACCTTTTTATATAAATGAAAAAGATGAAGATGCTATAGAAAATGATACAACATCAGTATTTGGACCATTAAGAAAAGCAGATGGTCATCTTAGTGAAGGAGATACAATATCTTTTGGAAAAACATCAGCTAAGGTTATTACTACACCAGGACATACCCCAGGAGGAGTTTGTTTCTTAATTGAGGATAAACTATTTACAGGAGATACTCTATTTCAAGGCGCTGTTGGTAGAACAGACTTCCCAGGTGGAAATTTCGAAGATTTAATATCAGGAATTAAAACTAAATTACTAATATTAGATGATGGAGTGGAAGTTTATCCTGGACATGGAGGAAGTTCTACAATAGGTTACGAAAAGATGAGAAATCCTTTTTTAGATTAAGGAGAGAAGATGGAAAGAAATATAAAGTTAAATGACTTTAAATATAGATATGATGTATATCAAATGCTTAATATATATTTCCCTTTAGATGAAATAAAATTTTCAGAGCTAGAGGGAGATTATCATGTAAATATAGATTCTAGTAAGGTTACCTTTGATTATATGAATTATCATAATGAAGCTGTATTTAGTGAAGATGAACATATAAAGGAAACTATTAAAAAAGTTATATTTGAAGTTTTGAAAGAAATTACAGGTGAAACTTACCCTTGGGGAACTTTAGTTGGCATAAGACCTTCAAAAATAGCTTTAAAGCTTTTAAGAGAAGGGAAAACAGAAGAAGAAGTTAAGAAAATTTTCTATAAAGAACATTTTACTCAAGGAGAAAAAGCAAAGCTTTGCATAGATGTAGCAAAGTTCGAAGATAGATTTGTAAATAAGGATGAGAAAACTATATCAATTTACATAGGAATGGCATTTTGTCCAACTAGATGTCTTTACTGTTCCTTTGCATCTAACCCTATAGGTGGAAATAAAAAATTAGTTTCCCCATATTTAGATGCCTTAAGTTTTGAGATAGAAGAAATACGTAAGTATATTAATGAAAAGGCTTTAAAAGTGGAGACTGTCTACTTTGGTGGAGGAACACCAACTTCAATAGATGAAGAAGAATTTGAAAATATTATGAATAAGATATATAATTCCTTTGTAGACAAAAGAGATTTAAAGGAATTTACTGTAGAATGTGGCAGACCAGATTCTATAACTCTAAAAAAGCTAGAAACTATGAAAAAATATAATGTTTCTAGAATTAGTATAAACCCTCAAACTATGAATGATAAGACTCTAGCCTTAATTGGAAGAAATCATACCTCAGATGATGTAATAGAAAAGTTTAACATGGCAAAATCTTTAGGCTTTGAAGACATTAATATGGATATGATAATAGGGCTTCCAGGTGAAGGTTTAGAGGAAGCTAAGCATACTGCTGAAGAGATTAAAAAACTTTCACCTGATAGCTTAACAGTTCATGGATTATCTTTAAAGAGAGGTTCTATAATGTATGAGAACTTTATCTTAAAGAAAGGCTTAGGTCTTAAAACCCAAGATGAAGTGTTAAAAATGTATGATGAAAGTAAGAATTTAGCAAAGTCTTTAGATTTAAAGCCATATTATATGTATAGACAAAAAAATATGGTTGGAAATATGGAGAATTTAGGGTATGCTAAAGAAGGCAAGGAATGTATTTATAATATGCAGATGATAGAAGATAAACAAACTATTATCGCATTAGGTGCAGATGCTGTTACAAAGGTTGTATTCTTAAAGGATAATAAGATAGAGCGCTTTGGAAATGTAAAAGATGTTCGAGAATATGTTAAAAGAATTGAAGAAATGGTAGAAGGTAAGAAAGAATTGCTTGATACTTTATATTCTTAAATAAGAAAGGAATGACTAAAATGGGAGAAGCTTTAGGTGGCTTAAAGAGAAGTATGTACTGTGGAGAACCTAGAGAAAGCCATGTAGGAAGTAAAATTACTCTTATGGGATGGGTTCAAAGAAATAGAAAATTAGGGGGACTTAATTTTATAGATCTTAGAGATAGAGAAGGCATAATGCAAGTAGTATTTGGTGAAGAAATTAATGCAGAAGCTTTTGAAAAGGCTAAAGCTGTAAAGCCAGAATACTGTATAGCTGTTATTGGAGAAGTTGTAAAACGTGAAGCTCCAAATGAAAGCATGCCAACTGGTATGGTTGAGTTAAAATGTGAAAGCATAAAGATACTTTCAGAATCAGATACTCCACCTATATACATAAAGGAAGGATTAGATGCATCTGAACAAGTAAGATTAAAGCATAGATATCTTGATTTAAGAAGACCAGATATGCAAAAAATCTTTATGATAAGAAATAGAGCATCTAAGGCTGTACGTGACTTTTTAGATACTAATGGATTCTTGGAAGTGGAAACTCCAATCCTAACTAAGTCTACACCAGAAGGAGCAAGAGATTAT
Source organism: Clostridium sp. HBUAS56017 (assembly GCF_007115085.1). Taxonomy (NCBI): domain Bacteria; kingdom Bacillati; phylum Bacillota; class Clostridia; order Eubacteriales; family Clostridiaceae; genus Clostridium; species Clostridium sp. HBUAS56017. The sequence continues at coordinate 99,743 of NZ_SULK01000014.1, forward strand.
CTAGTGCCTTCAAGAAATTACCCAGGGATGTTCTATGCTCTTCCTCAATCACCACAAATATTTAAACAATTATTAATGGTGTCAGGGTTTGATAAATACTATCAAATTACAAAATGTTTTAGAGATGAAGATTTAAGAGCTAATAGACAACCAGAATTTACTCAAGTTGATTTAGAAATGAGTTTTGTGGAAGAAGAAGATGTAATAGGAATTAACGAAAAGTTAATAGCTCACGTATTTAAAGAAGTTTTAGGTCATGAAGTTAAGCTTCCTATTCCTAGAATGACTTATAAAGATGCTATGGAAAAGTATGGATCAGATAAACCAGATATAAGATTTGGTATGGAAATTACTGATTTAACAGAAGAAGTTAAAGATGTTGATTTTATGGTATTTAAATCTGCTTTAGAAGCTAAGGGTTCAGTTAGAGCGCTATGCTTAAAGGGTGGAGCTTCTATGGGTAGAAAAGATATAGATAGATTAGGTGAATTTGTAAAAGGATATAAGGCAAAGGGATTAGCTTATATTCAACTTAAAGAAGAAGGAATAAAATCACCTATAGCTAAGTTCTTAAATGATGATGATATGAACAGAATAATATCTAAAATGGGAGCAGAGACTGGAGATTTAATACTTATAGTTGCAGATAAAAATTCAGTAGTTTTCCAAAGCCTAGGAGCATTAAGATTAGAACTTGCTAAGAAATATGATTTAATAAAAGATAAGAGTGAATTTAAGTTTACTTGGGTTACAGAATTCCCATTATTTGAATATAGCGAAGAAGAAGAAAGATATACAGCTTGCCACCATCCATTTACAGCACCAATGGATGAGGATTTAGATATGATTGAATCTGACCCAGGTAAGGTTAGATCAAAGGCTTATGACCTAGTTTTAAACGGTGAAGAATTAGGTGGAGGTTCTATTAGAATACACAATATGGAACTTCAAGAAAGAATGTTTAAGGCATTAGGCTTTACTCAGGAAGAAGCTTGGGAAAGATTTGGATTCCTACTTGAGGCATTTAAATTTGGACCACCACCACATGGAGGATTAGCATTTGGTCTTGATAGAATGATAATGTTCTTAGCTGGAACAGATAATATTAAAGATGTTATAGCATTCCCTAAAAATCAAAACGCTTATTGCTATTTAAGTGAAGCTCCAAATATAGTTGATGAAAAGCAACTTTCTGAACTTGGAATTAAGATTGATGTTAAGAAAGAAGAAAAAATAGAAGAATAAAAACATTGAAAGTTCTGATTTAGTCTTAATAAGATTAATCAGAACTTTTTTTAAATTAATAAATATATAATTCTTTTACAAGTTACTTAAAGTATAATATTAGAAAAATGTACTAAATGAGGGTAGGGCGTATGAAAAAGAGAAAATTTATAAGGGTACTTAAGAAGGTTATAATAGCTTTATTAGTTTTAACTAGTGTAGCTGTTATTGCAGGTATATTTATTGTTTCAAAAGTACAAAAAGATGGAGCAGCAAGAATAGTTTCTTTAGAGGATATTCCAAAGGATGTAGATGCTATAATAGTACTTGGAGCAGGGGTTAAAGCTGATGGTAGTCCATGCGATATGCTTGTAGATAGGTTAAAGACTTCAATAGAAGTTTATAAAGAAAGTAATAATAGCAAATTACTTTTATCAGGAGATCACAGCAGACAAAATTATAATGAAGTAGGAACTATGAAAAAGTTTGTACAAGATAATATTAAAATAAATGATTCAAAAATTTTCTTAGATCATGCTGGATTTTCTACTTACGAAAGTATGTATAGAGCAAAGGAAATTTTTAAAGTGAAAAAAGCCATTATAGTAACAAATGAATATCATCTTCCTAGAGCATTATATGTAGCTAAAAGCTTAGGAATAGATGCATATGGAGTTAAATCAGATATAAGAAACTATAAGGGGATAGAGGTTTATAGGCAAAGGGAAAAGTTAGCTCAATTGAAGGACTTCTTCTATGCCCTAATAAAACCTGAACCAACCTTTTTAGGTGAAGAAATACCTGTAAGTACTTCAGATGGCAGAGTTACAGAGGATAAAACTTCATAAAATATAAATGACCTAAGGCAAGTACTTGGGTCATTTTTCTTTTGTAGTAATTTATGGTTGTTAGGTAAAAAAGTGTTAAGGTTGTGCTTTTGTATACGATAATAAAATAAGAATAATATGAAAGGGGGAACTAATAAAATGACAGATAATATTCGTTTTGTACTAAATAAAGAAATTGAAAGAGGACATAGTAGAATTAAAAAAACTACAGCCATAACTCCAGCAGTTAACGACGGAAGAAAAAATGATTCTAACAAGAAAAAGAAGAGCTTTAAGAATGCTCTACAAGAGATACGAAAAGAGAATGAAGACATTAAGAGAGATAACGGTGAAGATTATGATGAGGACATTATTGTATCTTCTAGTCTAACTTCTTTAATTAAGGAAAACAACACGGTTGGACGTATAGTTAGAGAAAAGATTATAAATTGTCCTAGAATAAATAGTATACTAAATGAAAAGTTTGAGAGAAATAGTGAACCCTTAGATAGAGTGAAAAGGGGTTAAAAAATGAAAATCGATAGTTCAAATGTTAGACTTAGCTTTACTGGTAACGATGGAAATACTAAGAGTAAATCAAAAACTGATGACAAAAACAAATCAAGTTTAAAGGTTGATTCAGAAGCAATTAAGCAAAAGAGAAATGAAAATAGACTTAAATTTATAAGTGATCTTGAAAAGATGAAGGAAGAATATAAGAAGAAAAAGGAAGAAATAGAGCATGCAAACTTAACTGCAGAGCAAAAGAAAGCTAGACTTAAAGATATAAATGGTAAGATTAAGGATGTTCAGACACAGATTGATCAAATTAAAGCTCAAATGAAACAAGAAAAAATTGATGAGCAAAAGGAAAAGCTAGAAAAGAAAAAGGCTGAAGAAGAAAAAAACAGTCCTAATAATAAAAAGGGCGATGTTACAAAGGATGGAGTTGTTATTTCGAGAAGTCTTTATGATTTAATTAATCTTAGTGCTTCTGAAAGACAAATTCATAGTTTAAGACAAATTAAAGCTCAGGAAAAGATAGAATCAAATTATTTGGGAAATAATCCAAGTGAAAAGTCATTTACACATAAAAGAGCTGAACAGATTACTGCTAGTGCAGCAAGGATTGATGCAAATATCAATAGCAAAATAAGTGAGATGGCTAAAGTGGCTAAAAAGCATGTAGATGATGATAGTGAAGTTAGTTCAAGTAAAGAAGGCAGTGATGAAAATAAAGCTGTTACAGGTAAGTATGCAGAAAAAGCTAATGAAAAAGAACTTCAAAAAATGAATGGAAATCAAAGTGCAGAATAATAGTAAAAAAACTGGAGAAATCCAGTTTTTTTGTTGGTATAAACTAAAATTATGTTATTTAAGTACATAAATAATATAGGTAAAGATATTATTTTAATATTTTATTAGTTAATTTAATGAAAAAATTTACAAAGAAAACATTTACAAAAAGAAAATAGACAATTAGTCATTTTTTTAGCAAAATAAACTTGACTATTAGTCATTTTAGGTGTAAATTTATAATTGTCAAATGGAAAAACACATAGAAGGAAGGAGGTATTAGAATGAATTTCTTAAAAATAGCAGGATCAGATATAAAAGGTATATTCAAAAATAGGTTTATAAGAGTAAGTGTCATAGCTATCATAATAGTGCCTTTATTATATTCTCTATTATATTTAGATGCCTTTTGGGATCCATATGGTAGATTAAAAGACATGCCAGTTGCTGTAGTAAACTTAGACCATGGTGCTAATTTAGATGGTAAATTTGAGAACTACGGTAATGACTTTGTTGATAAGCTTAAAGATGACAACAGAGTAGGTTGGAAATTCGTATCAGATGAAGATGCAAGTAATGGGTTAGAAGGTAATAAGTACTATGCAAAATTAGTAATTACTGAAAACTTTTCAAAGGACATAATAAGTGCCAAGGAGGGTGCTCCAAAGCAGGCAGATTTAAGATTTGTATGTAATGAAAAGAAAAATTTCTTAGCATCACAAGTTAACTCAAAGGTAGAAAGTGCCTTAAAGGAAGAAATAACAAAAACAGTTACTGAAACTTATGTGTCAGGTGCTTTTGATAATCTTTATAAGGTTAAAGATGGAATGGATGCAGCAGCTGATGGTAGTGGACAACTTAATGATGGTTTAAATACAGCAAATGATGGTTCTAGCAAATTAAATGATGGGCAGGTTCAACTTAATGATGGTATTTCTCAGCTAAATGGAAAGGTACCAGAACTTGTAGATGGAGCTAATAAGTTAAATGATGGATCTAATCAATTATATGATGGACAGGTTCAACTTAATGATGGTATTACGAAATTAAATGGTAAAGTTCCTGAACTTGTGGATGGAGCTAAAAGGTTAAGCGACGGATCTAATCAATTATATGATGGACAGATTCAACTTAATGATGGTTTAACCAAACTAAATAGTCAAGCACCAGATTTAACTTCAGGAGTGATTAGGCTAAATGGTGGAATTAAACAAATTTATTCTGGATACACAACTTTAATTTATCCAGGTGTAAGTGGATTAGATACTGGTCTTAAGTCAATGCAAGCAATGTTAGATAAAGATTCTCAATATATGACTGAATTAAATAAGGGAAGCGATAAAGTTAATGCATTTGGTACTAAAATAGTAGAAAATTCCACAAATATAAAAAACGGGTATGACCAAGTTAAAAGTGGAGTAGATAAACTTATAGATGGATCTACAACTTCTGCTCAAGCTTTAAAGCTTGCTGAACAATATCTAAACCAAGGAAAGACTAACGAGGCTTTAGCAATAATCAAGAATGTAAATGCAGCAAATGATGCATCAGCAGCTAGTGTTGCTAAGTTGAAACAAGGTGTTTCAAACTTTGCTACTGGTATAGACACATATAATGCAGGAGTTTCACAATATACAAGTGGTGTTAATACTTTAATTGGTGGATATAATAAATTTATTACTGGAATAAATTCAGGTGTTGGTAGGTTAAGTGAAGGCTCTGGTGCCTTAAAGGTAGGTTTAGATAATAAATTTACTCCAGGTCTTCAAGAAGAGTATGCTGGGTTAGCTAAATTACATGCTAGCGTTACTGGTACAGATGGAAATCCTGAAAACCTAGGACTAAATATGAGTGCATCGAAATTATATGCAGGATCAAATAGGTTAGTTAAAGGACAAGGAGATCTTAAAGGTGGTATTGATACATTAAATGGAAAAGTGCCAGAATTAAGAGACGGAGTACCAAAACTTTATGATGGATCAAATAAATTAGTGTCAGGTCAAGGGGCCCTTAAGGATGGTATTAGTACATTAAGTGGAAAAGTACCAGAATTAAAGAATGGAGTTAATAAACTTTATGATGGTTCAAACAAATTAGTATCAGGGCAAAGTGACCTTAAAGATGGTATTACAAAACTTCATGATGGTTCAAATGAGCTTGCTACTAAGCTTAAGGATGGTTCAGGTGAATTAAATGATGGATTGAAAAATACATCAGAAGATATGGGAACATTCGTTGCAACTCCAGTAAATCTAGAAGTTGCACCTATAAATCCAGTTCCTAACTATGGAACAGGTTTTGCACCATATTTTGCAAATCTATCTTTATGGATAGGAGCTATAATGATGTTCTTCGTAATTTCAGCTAAGACTGAACAATACGAAGGAGCAAGTAAGTTCGATAAGGCATTTGGTAAATTCTTATCCTTTGGATTTGTTGGAGTTTTACAAGCTGTTCTTGTTGGTGTAGTTATAATGGCTTTAGGCTTGGCTCCAGGAAATATTGGTTTATACTTTGGATCATTAATATTCTTCTCACTTGTGTATATTGCCATAGTTCAATGTTTAATTTCATTGTTCGGCGATGCAGGAAGATTATTAAGTATAGTACTACTAATCATGCAATTAACAGCATGTGCTGGTACATTCCCATTAGAATTAGTACCAAAATTCTTCGTAGTATTAAATCCATTTATGCCATTTACTTATTCAGTAGAAGCTTTAAGAGAAATAAGCTCTGCTACAGTAATTAACTACGGCGTAGTTGGAAAAGATTTCTTAATATTAGCAATAGTATTGATTGTTTTCTTAGCTACTTCTATAGCTGGTGCAACTTTTGGAGAAAAGATGCAAAGAGTGATTGAAGGAAGAAAAGAAGGAAACAACTAATAATAAAAAAGACTGGATTTCCAGTCTTTTTTTATTTAATAAATTATTAACATAATCCGCCTTTGTTACTGCTGTTGTTATTGTTTCCACCACAAAGACCTGACATGCCACTTTGACTTTGAGTGGAAGATGTATTGCTATTTTTAAAGTTGCCGATTTTTTCATTTAACTTATTTATGGTTGCTGCATATTCATCGTTGTATGGATTTAAAGTAACAGCGTTTTTTATGTGATTAACACCAGATTCAATCCAACCTTTTTTGATTAAGAGTATTCCTTTTAAATAATTCCATTCTGCGGAAGAAAAGTCAGATACCATATTTAGTTTAGCTTCTGCTGCTACAAATTCATCTCTTTCTATAAGATCTCTTACCTCCTCACATGTCATAGTATTAGTGATAATTCTATAGGCTTCATTTGCCTCATTTATTTTTTCTTCATTAAAGGATTTAAAGGAATCATTTTCAAGATTATCTAGGTTGTAAGTTTCTAAAATGTTTGTATATGCATCTTTAATTTCCTTTTCAGAAGAGTGAGGTAATACACCCAAAACCTTATAAGGATCCATAAATATATACTCCTCATATTTATATTGATATATAGTAAATATATTATAACTTATAATAAATATTCATGTATTTTTCTATTAGTCCTCGATTTATGACATTATAAATAATGCCTTCATTTTTTTCTATAGGTAGTTCTTTTAAAAGGTCACTACAGTTCATGGCAAGACCCATTAAAAGAAAATCCATAGCTTCTTTGATTTCTTTAACTAGTCTTTCATAAGGTAGATTTTTTTTATTATATGATTTTTCAATAGGGTTAAACTTACCATTATCCATATCATTTCTCAAATCGTCTAAGGCATCTATAAGGTAAATCCATTTTCCAAAGGAATAACCAAAGGTATAAAGACTATTACGGATTTTAGGAGTATCCCTATTAAATGTAAAGGGAGCTTCCTTTAAAATTTCTCCAATTATATGCCCAAAGGGATGAGTTATTTCATCTAATGGAAAAGAATTATTTGAAGTTTCCATAGAATGTAGCTCGTTTAAGTTAGTCTTTACTATATTATCTATATTGTTGTAAATCATTTTTCTTTTGTAAGGAAGTAGAACTAGTGATATAGTTTTACTTACTAAATTATTATCATCTATAACGTCATCTAATGCATTATAATAAATTAATGCTATATTTAAATTAGCTGTGTAGGTCAAAGGAATATTTTCTTTAATGCAAGTTCTCTTTTTTATTGGATGCTTTATACAGGAAGAATTATAGGTGTTTGTGGGTTCTTTATATAAAGAATCAAGTAAAACTGCAAAGAATGTAGCATCGTAATTTAACCCTATTCTAGGAATATTGCCAAAGTTATTTTTTATAGCCATACAAAGACCGCAGTAATAATTTCTAAAGGTTTCATAATCCTTTATTTTAAGTTCGTCTTTAACTGGAGTTATATAACCAAACACAAAGGGCCTCCTATTTGAGAAATACATTTTTTATAAAATTGTTAGCTTTAGTTAAATCATATTTATAAGCCACATTTTTTAAAAAGTTTATTTGTTTATAGTCATCAAGTTCTATATCTATTGGAAGTTCAGGATTAATTCTAAAGTAATTGTCGCCAAGGAGTGTTTTTGAATAAAGATTTTCTAATGGGACAGCATCATTTAATAAAACAGATACTAAGGGTAACTTCACAGTGGAAAAGGGTCTTAGTGTCCAATTTAATATTCCCCAGTTTTTAGTGTTTTCTGAAATTTTCTTTGGAGAACTTCCAGTGCCAATTGATAGAACTCGAAAATCTTTTAAATTGTATTCTGGAAATTTATGAATCACAGTTATAACAGAAGCTATAGCAGGTGAATTTGTTATAATGCCTCCATCTATATAATTGTTATGAGAAGGAAAATAAGTTGGTGCAGCTGAAGTAGCAAGGGCAACATCTAGGATTTTCTCATTACAATGATATTTTTTGGAAAGATTATTAAAAAACACACCTTGCCAATGGTTTCTAGATACTCCCTTAACGTTGAAAGAGGGTATAAATACATATTTATCTAAATCACCAAGGGCTGTTTTATCATAACTTATTATGGAAGACATAAGCTTTTTTAGATTTCTATTTTTAAAGCGAGGATGAAAAAGGTTAATCCTCTTAGGGGTAAAAACATTTTTTGCATTTTCATATGAGAAAAGGTTATTAACTTCATCACTATTTAAACCAGCAGCTAAACCAAGTGAAATGAGCCCTCCTGATGAGGTGCCAGCAAAGAGTGCTGTTTTATCTACAAGGGTTGGATTATCAGTGCATAGCCTTTTTAATAGGCTTGTAGATAAAGCTCCCTTAACTCCACCTCCATCAAAAGAGATAATTCTAAAGGTAGACATAATGTCAGCCTCCTTTTAAAACTCTCTACAAATAATCTATGTAATAAAAAGAAAGTTGCTATTATAAATAAAGAAATTTTTAGAAAAACATTTTTTTTAGTATAATAAAAATATAGAAATGGAAAAAGATATAAATAGACTATATTCTATTGGAGGAAATTAATTATATGAAGAGAAATGCAGCACAAAGAGAATTTAAGAAACTTAAAAGTCAAATAAATCAAATAGAAGAGATAGCACATCATTCAAAAGGTGGAGCTCTTCATGAGCATGAATCTGCTGTAAGAAAAAAGATCCTTTTATTAATGGAGATGGAGAAGGATGGTTTTAAAGAATATGAAGAGGTATTCGATAGATATAATGAAATCCTAGAGCATATAGGCAAGAGGATTTTAGAAGATTATAATAAAAAGAATAACTGTGATTTCGATTATTATGAAGTTGCTAGAGGAAATTATAATTCTCTATTAAACTCAGGAATAATGACTGTACTTACAAAGCAGCATATTCCAAAGATGATATCTGAAGAATTTGAAAAGAACTTCCCTGAAAACCCTAAAGATGAATATAGGGAAGCTAGGGGGATTAATAGGCAGTTTATTATTCATCTAGGAGATACTAATACAGGTAAAACTTATAACGCCATAGAAAGATTAAAGGGGTGCAAAAATGGAGTTTATCTTTCTCCTCTTAGAATTTTAGCTTTAGAAAATTATGAAAGGTTAAATAAAGAAGGAGTAGTATGTGATCTTCAAACAGGAGAAGAAGAGCTTACTCATGAAGGTTCAACTCATGTATCTTGCACAATAGAAAAACTTAATTTAAAGAAACAATATGAAGTTGCAGTAATAGATGAAATTCAAATGATAGATGATTCTCAAAGAGGTGCAGCATGGAGCAGGGCGTTACTTGGAATAAGGGCTCGAGAAATTCATGTATGTGGTGCATTAAATGCAAAAGAGATCATAAAGAAAATATTAGATGATTGCAAAGATCCATATGAAATTAAGGAGTATAAAAGAAGTATTCCTCTTGAAGTTCAAGATAAGGAGTTTAGTCATAGAGATATAGAAGAAGGGGATGCAATAGTATTATTTTCTAAAAAGAGAGTATTAAGCTTAGCTCAGGAATATTCTGAAAGAGGAGAAAGGGCAAGTATAATTTATGGAGATCTTCCACCTGAAGTTAGAAGAAAACAGTATGAGCAATTTATAAATAAAGAGACAAAGATTTTAATTACCACAGATGCTATCGGTATGGGAGTTAATCTTCCTATAAGAAGGATAATTTTCCTATCAACTAAAAAGTTTGATGGAGAAGAGGTAAGAGAATTAACATCTCAGGAAGTTAAACAAATAGCAGGAAGGGCTGGAAGAAAAGGAATTTATGATGTAGGTTACGTTGCTGCTAGTGGTAACAATAGTGAATTCTTAAAGGATAAAATAAGAGAAAAGGATAGAGAGATAACAGAGGCCGTAATAGGACCATCAGAAGCTATTTTGAGAATTAAAACTTTGCCATTAATAGAAAAATTGGCTCTTTGGAGCACTAGAAAAGAAAAGCTTGATTATTATAGAAAGATGGATATTTCCGATTATATAATTATTTTAGATAGGCTAAAAAGATATAAGCTTAAAGAAGAAACTCAGTGGAAATTACTTAAAGTTCCTTTTGATGTAACTAATGATGATCTTATGGAACAGTTTTTATTTTATGTAGATGAGTTATTTGTAGCTAAGCTTAAAGAGATATCTAGACCAACTGTTTTAAGTGGAACTTTAGACGAATTAGAAATATATTATCAAAAGATTAATATGTATTATTCATTTTGTAAATTGTTTAACTTAAAATTTGATGTTCAGTGGATTTATGACGAAAGAATTAATGTAAGTGAGCAAATTAATGAGATTTTAGTAAAACTTTAAAAACAAAGGAGGTATTTCAAAAGTTTGAAATACCTCTTAAAAATTATATTATTGACCAGGTTGCACTACTTGTGCAAATTTATTTTTAACTTTATCTATGGAACTTTGAGGAACTTGATCTGTTTTATACCAGCCTTTTTGAACCATAAGTTTATAAGTTTCGTTTTGTTTATCTAAGGTTTGATTCAATAATTTATTAAAATCATAACGAAGAGGGTCGGTACTAGCTTCTTGTACTCCAAGTTGATAAAGAGAAGCTAAACTTTTTTCAAGGGTTAATATTTCGTTTGTCATTTCTTTTTCTCCAAGCATTAGTAAATCACCTTCCTACTATTTTAATAGTTGATATAATGTTGATATGTTATGTTTATGATAATTTGCTAAGTTAGTAAAATGATTTTTAAGGTCCGCATCTTGAGTGCAGGAACTGTGATTTGAGCAGCTTTTTTGAGCTAATTCTTCAGCACCTAATAAATCTTCCAAATACAAAAGTTCTTTTTCTGTCATTGAAAATTACCTCCTTTAATCTTAGAAACAATTTTATTTTTCCCGTCATAAATGTTTATTATTCTTCATAAAAATCACCATATTATAAGAAAATATGGCTAATAGGAATAATGCAAATACCTAAAATTAAGGAAAATATATAAAGAAGATTAAATCCGTAAACTCTTGATTCTGGAATAAGTTCCTCAAAGGAAATATAAAGCATTATACCAGCTACAATTCCAAAAACTATACTTAAAATAAAGTCGTTTATATAAGGTTTTAAAAATAGAAAAGCTAATATTGCCCCAACAGGTTCTGCTATACCTGACAGGAATGTATATTTAAAAGCTTTACTTTTGCTTCTTGTTGAATAGTATATTGGCATAGCAATAGATACTCCTTCAGGAATGTTATGAAGAGCTATAGCTAAGGCTATGGAAATTCCAAGAGTGGTGCTTTGATAACCAGAAACATATGTTGCTATGCCTTCTGGGAAATTATGTAGCATTAATGCAATCATGGTTACAAAACCAACTCTATAAAGGTTTGTGTTGTTTTTATCTATAAGTTGTTTACTTTCTTCAGATGGAATAAAATGATCGATTAAAAAAGCTATTAATGTGCCAATAATAAGAAATAAAAGTGCTAATAAAACGCCATTAAATTTACCAAAGTTTTTGGATAAAGTTTCTTCAGCAGTAGGAAAAAGGTCTGTAAAAGAAATTGTTATCATTACTCCAGCAGAAAAGCTTAGAGCAAAGGTGATTAATTTTTTACTGCCAGATTTTGAAAAGAAAACTATAAAAGCCCCTATGACTGTAGATAATCCAGCAAAAAGGGAAAGAAATATTGGCATTATGGAATGAAAATCAAACATATTAAACTCCTACAAATTACTTATCAATAATATGTTTATTTTACAAAATATTAAAAATGCCCATTTTACTTTTTTTAATAAAAACTTATGATAAATAAGCTTGTATAATATCATTTTATATTTTATAATGCTTAATAATATAAATGGGAAAGGAGATACTAATAGTATGATAAGTTTCTTTAAAAGTATAGGAGAATATCTTTCGCCAGAATTAATAAATAATACTAGAAGATTGTTTAAATTTTTATTAGTTTATACTATAGGTTTTTTTATATTGCTATTTGGAATTAAATATGCAGTTCCATTAGTAATAGCTTTAATTATAGCATTAATATTAAGACCTATTAAAAACAGAATACTATCAATAAATAAAAGATTTAAAAAATTTAAACTAACAGAAGGTTTTGTATCTTTAGTATTAACCCTTTTATTAGTAAGTATTTTGGGTATATTACTATTTTTTATAGGATATCAAATAATAGATCAGCTTAAAAATTATTATACATATATAACTGATAAAGAAACAATGAATAATGTACTAAGTGTAGCTAAGGAAAAAGTTCAAGATATTTTAAATAATGTAGATAATATAAATCCTGATATAGCTCAAAACATTAATGAAGGAGTTTCAAAAATTATTTCAGCTGGAACATCAATTATAGCAAAGCTCGTTCAAAATATAATAAATATAATAGTTTCAATACCAACTGGTGTGATTATAACTATTATTACAATAGTCTCTACATTCTTTGTTACTAAAGAAATAGATAATATTCTTGTTAAAATTAAAGGTGCTTTTTCAGAAAAAGGTTTAATTCTAATGAGAAGCCTAAAGAAAAAGAGAAATGAAATCTTTGGGGGATATATAAAAGCTTATTCTATTATACTTACTGTAATCGGAATATATAGTTCCTTCATTTATATGGTAATAGGTATGAAATATGCTGTTGTTATAGGAATATTAACAGCGGTTTTAGATGCTCTTCCACTAATTGGAGCAGGTATGGTTTATAGCGTTATTGCCATTATAAACTTAGCTTCTGGTAATATAAAGGGAGCCATAATAATGGTTATAGGATATATAGGAGCAGTTGCTATTAGACAATTCTTAGAGCAAAAACTAGTATCTTCATTTTTAGGTGTTCATCCATTAGTTATTATTATTGCATTGTTCTTAGCTTTTACACCTGTAGGTTTTCTTGGAACCTTTTATTTCCTTGGGGCTTTTGTTTTATATGGAACCATTAAAGGGGAAAAAGATGTATAGAGTCTAGAAAGTTTGCTAGAAAAGTAATATAATAAAAAAGTATATAAAAAGTTGGGGAAAAGTAAGAAGGGGGAAATGTAAATATGAAAAAGGTAAAGATAGCATTATTAGGTTTAGGTAATGTTGGGCGTGGCGTTTGGAATATCTTAAAAGAAAACGAAGAAGAGATAATGAAGCGTTCTGGATTTAAAGTTGAAGTAGCTAAAGTCCTTGTAAGAGACATAAATAAGCCAAGAGGAGTAGAAGTACCAGATGGAATAGTTACAACAGATTTTAATGAAATTTTAAATGATGATTCTATTAAAATCGTGGTTGAAGTTATGGGTGCTATAGAACCAGCTAGAGAATATATGCTTAAGTCTATGAGCAGAAAAAAACAAATTGTAACAGCAAATAAGATGCTTCTAGCAACTAATGGGGATGAACTTTACAAGAAAGCAGATGAAGAAGGTGTAATGTTCAATTATGAAGCTAGTGTAGCAGGTGGTATACCAATAATTCAAGCTATTAATGAAAGTTTAACTGGAAATAAAATAAAAGAATTATATGGGATAGTAAATGGAACAACTAATTTTATATTAAGTAAAATGGAACTTGAAAATGGCAAGTTTGATGATGTGTTAAAACTTGCTCAAGAAATGGGATATGCAGAAGCAGATCCAACTTCAGATATAGAAGGATATGATGCTCAATATAAATTAGCTATTTTAGCATCTTTAGCTTTTGGAACTAAGATCGATGTTTCTAAGGTTTATAGAGAAGGAATAACTAAGATAACAGATGTAGACATGGAATATGCAAAAAGCTTTGGAATGGTAATAAAATTACTTGCAATAGCAAAAGATGTAGATGGACAGCTTGAACTTCGTGTACATCCAACTATGATTCCAGAAACTCATCCGTTAGCAAATGTATATGATTCCTTTAATGCAGTATTTATAAAAGGAAATGCCGTAGGAGATTTAATGTTCTATGGAAGAGGTGCAGGAGACTTACCTACAGGAAGTGCTGTAGTTGCAGATATAATATCAATTGTAAGAACAAACATAGATGTAGATAATCCTATTTCGGTTGTTAAGAACAATTTATGGAATAAAGAGATTATGGATGTAGCTAATGTGGAAAGCAAATACTACATTAGAGCTACTGTTCAAGATAGACCAGGTGTTTTAGGTGAGGTAAGTGCAGTATTTGGAAACTATGAAGTTAGTATGCACTCTGTAATCCAAAAGGGTGAAATAAAAAATAAGAGTAAAGTTGCTTTAGTATTAGTTACTCATATGACAACTGAAGAAAAGGTGAGAAAAGCCTTAGATGAATTAAGTAAGTTAAATGCAGTTGAAAGTATAGAAAATTTAATAAGAATAGAGGAATTTGAGTAGAGAGAGCCTTAGGGCTCTTTTTTTAGTGCACAATGGAGAGTGGTATATTATATTATTATATTAGTAAATAATTGTTGGAGAAAAATTATGGTTCAAGGTATATTGTATGTTTTAGCTGCAGTTTTAACTATAATATCTTTTATTAAAGATAAGGAGAAGACAAAAAAGGCATTAATCAAGGGATGGAAGGCATTTGAAGGCATTTTGCCAATGGTACTTTGTGTAATGACAGCAGTAGGAATTTCCTTAAGTTTTGTTAATGAAGATACCATTGTAAATTTTATTGGACCAAGCTCTGGGATTATAGGAGTATTGTTATCTACTTTAATAGGAGCAGTTACCATGATGGCAGGTTTTATAGCTTTCCCCTTAGGAGCAATTCTTATAGACAAAGGTGCTGGAGTTCCACAGGTTGGAGCTTTTGTTTCTGCTATAATGATGATAGGATTATTAACTATCCCATTAGAAGAAAAGTACTGGGGTAAAAAAGCCACCTTAATGAGAAATCTTTTTGGTGTAGTAGTGGCTTTAATGGTAGCAATGGCATTGGAGATATTGTGGTAAGATGTATATACTTAAAAGATATAAATATGTGATTGTATGTATAATGATTTTATTAATCATGTATTTAATTAATAATGAAGTAGGTATTTTAGCTATTAAAGGAACTTTAAATAATGTATGGGAGCTTATAAAGCTTGTGCCTCCAGTCTTTGTTTTGCTTGGACTTATGGATATATGGATACCTAGAGAAAGGATGATGAAATTTTTAGGGGAGGAATCTGGTGTTAAAGGTGGTATTGTAGCATTTTTAATTGGCTCCTTTGCAGCAGGACCTATATATGCAGCTTTTCCTGTTGCAGCTATGTTCCTTAGAAAAGGAGCATCTATAAAAAACGTTATGATATTTACAGGAGCTTGGGCTTCAACAAAGGTGCCTATGTTATTAATTGAAATATCCTCTCTAGGGATAAAGTTTACTTTAATAAGATTAACAGTTGAAATTATTAGTATTATAATAATTGCTTATATTATAAATAAAAGTCTTTCAAAAGATGAAAAAAATGAAATTTATAAAAATGCAAAAAAACTTTAAATATTATATGGTTTTAAATAACTTTTTATGTTATAATTGAAACACTTTAATAATGAGTATAGAAAAGGGTGGAGAGTTTATGAATAATGGCAATTTTTACGAAGAAAAAATAAGAGATATTCTATCTATGTTTTTGGGAAGATTTAAGAAAAATAAAAATATTAATACAAAAAGAGGATCAGTAAAAGGATATCTTAAGGGACTATTCTTTATATATGTGGTTATTGCTTTACTTGAGCTTTTAAATTCACATTTAATTCTTGATGTTAGCTTAAATGCATTTATAATTGTAATTCCTTTTGTTTTATTCTCCATAATATATGGATTAACTCACTCTATGAAAAAATTAGGTTTAGTAGGCTTAGCGGCAGCTATAATTTATGCTGGTTTATCATTATACTTTAGTCCAATTATCAGCTATAAAGATCATAGAAATTTAATTGGCACAGTGGATGAAGTAGAGTTTTCAAAGGAAATAGATCATATTGATTTAAAACAACTTCCAACAATAGATAAAGAACTTGCAGCAAAATTAGCTGATAAAAAACTTGGAGAGATACCTTCGTTAGGTAGTCAAGTAACTATAGGAGAGTTAAATTTACAAAGTTTAGATGGTGAACTTTATTATGTAGCTCCACTTGAACATTCATCATTAATTAAGTGGATTACAAATAGTAAAGGTACAAGCGGTTATATTAAGGTAAGTGCAACAAACGAAAATGATGTGCAATTAGTTACAGAGCTTAATGGTGAAGCATTAAAAATAAAATATTTAGATTCGGCATATATTTTAAGTGATCTACACAGAGCAGCATATCTTAGAGATATGAAAGCTGGACATACCGATTTTACTTTTGAGCTTGATGATGAAGGAAAACCTTATTGGGTTATAACAAGATATGATAATGCTATTGGATTTAAAGAAAAAAAGGCTATTGGGGCTTTGATAATGGATGCACAAACTGGAGATTCAGAGATTTATGATATAGATAACATGCCTTCATGGGTAGATAGAATTCAACCAGAAAATTATATCTTAAATTATGTAGACAAATGGGGAGAATTAGTTCATGGGGTGTTTAATTTTGGTGATAAGGACAAACTTAAGTCAACAGATGATATGAATGTTATTTTTAATAAAAATGAGTGTTTCTATTATACAGGAATTACTTCTGTAGGTAACGATGAAGGCTTAGTTGGATTTATGTTAACAAATACAAAAACAGGAAAGACAACTATGTATAAAACAGCAGGAGCTACAGAAAGTGCTGCTATGAAATCAGCAGAAGGTAAAGTTCAGCAATATGGCTATAGAGCTACATTACCATATTTAATTAATATACAAGGTGAAGCAACATACTTTACTACATTGAAAGATTCAAATGGATTAGTTAAGCAGTATGCAATGGTGGATGTAAAAAATTATAATACTGTAGCAGTAGCAGATACTGTTCAAGGTGCCTTAAATAAATATTTAGATGTACTTGCAAGTAGCAATGTTTCATTAGATGGTTCAAATAAAACAGAAGCCATTGAAGGTGAAGTTGAAAGAATAGGTGTAGTCATTAAAGACGGTGTTAGTATATATGATATAAAACTAAAGAATCAAGAGAAAGTATTTACAGTGTCTACAGATAGTTCTAGAGAAGTGGCTTTAAGTAAAGTTGGTGATAGAGTTTCTATAAAATATATGAGCGTTAAGGATAGTAAATATATAATAGTAGATAATTTTGAAAATTTAAGTCTAAAGTAGTAGAATGAATAAGATATCTAAAAGTTATACATGTTTTAACTTTTAGATATTTTTTATTGCATTTTTATGTAAAAGTTGTATAATAATGGGGAACGGTAAGAATATTTCCAACTAGGAGGGGAGAATGAAAACTAATAATAAGATTGTATTATTAATCCTCTTGATCATAAGCACTTCAAACTTCTTATACCTGAATTCGATTATTGATGACTTTCATTTGGATAGATTTACAATAGTAAATTTAGTACTTGAATATCTTACAGCTCTTGGACTTATTTTTCTATTATATAAGGCTATGAAAAAAAAATCTGAATTTGAGAAAGAAGATATAAATTATAACTGCTTTGAAAATTTTTTTATTAAAAGAGATGTATCAAAAAAAATAACTGAAAATAAGTATGAAAAATTACTAAACTGTATAGATATTGGATATGCTTATTTCAAAATAGTAAGAGATGAATTGGGAAATTTAGAGGATGCTGAAGTTTTGGAGGTGAATAAAGCATTAATAGGTATATTAGAAGAAAGAAGAGAAGCACTACTGAAGTATTCTTTAAAGACTTTTTTAACTAAATATGTTGGGAAAGAATATGATTATGAAAAAGCGTTGAAGGATATAGAAGAGGATGGTCAGTATAAACTTGAAGATTATATAAGCATAGGAGATAATAAATGGATTAAAATTTCTATATGCAGAATGAAAAACGATACCATTGCAGTTATAATTATAGATGTTAGTGACAGAAAAAGTTATTTAGATGAAATGCGATACTTAGCTAACTATGATGTGTTAACTGATACTAAAAATAGATATAGTATATATAATCATATGACTAATTTAAAGAAGAGGAAAAAAGACTTTGCTATTTTCTTTTTGGATTTAGATAATTTTAGAATGTTAAATGATAATTTAGGACATAATCTAGGGGATCAAGTTCTTCATAAGGTAGCAGCCATTTTACGAAAGCATGAAAATGAAGCTATAAGTATAGGTAGATTAGGTGGGGATGAATTTTTGATAATACTAGAAGATAATATTTCTAAGGAGAACATCGAAAGATTAGGACAAGCTATTTTAAGATCTTTAAATACTTATTATATTAATCAAGAAAGTTATTCTTATAATATTAAAGCCAGCTTAGGGGTTAGCATATTTAATAGGGATACTGATGATATTGGGACACTAATAAAGTTTGCAGATATTGCAATGTATCATAGCAAAAAGAATGGCGGAAATAATATAAGTATATTTAAAGGAGAAATGTTAAAAAGTGAAATGAAAAAAGTGAATTAAAAAGAAGGAAAACTTTTAGTTATCCTTCTTTTTGGTATTTATAAAGCTTCTTTACCTCTTTCTCCTGTTCTGATTCTTATACAATCTTCTACATTTGAGATGAATATTTTACCGTCACCAACTTCACCAGTTCTAGCGACTTTTATTATAAGATCAACAATATTATCTACATTATCATCATCAACTATTAATTTGATTTCTATCTTAGGTAGAATATTTATTAAAACCTTATTGCTTCTATACTGTTCTGTCCAACCCATTTGTTGACCACAGCCTAAAACTTGAGATATGGTAAGTCCTGATATTTTGGCTTCATGTAGTTCATCTTTTAGAGCTTCTAGCCTTGAAGGACGAATTATTGCTTCAATTTTCTTCATATTATTACCTCCTTAGTCAAGTCCTGTAAATGATGGGTAAGCAGTTTCACTGTGTTCAGATATATCTAATCCATTAGCTTCATCTGCTTCAGATACTTTAAGATCCATAAATAATTGAATAACCTTAAGTATGATAAATGTCATAATAGATGCAAGGGCAATTGTTACTATAATACTTATAATTTGTACTACAAAAAGGTGAACATCACCAAAAATAAGACCGTTCCATTGAGCTGCTGGGTTTATTGAAGCTTGAGTGAAAATTCCTGTTGCAATTCCTCCCCAAACACCACCAATACCGTGACATCCAAATGCATCTAAGGCATCATCATATCCAAATTTAGATTTAACTACTGACATAAAGAAGAAGCAAATAGGACTTACTAAAGCTCCAATTATTAAAGAAGACCAAATAGGTACAAATCCAGCACCAGGGGTTATAGCGACAAGTCCAACTACTGCACCAGTAGCAGCCCCTAGTAAAGTCGTTTTTCCAAATTTGATTTTTTCAATTAACATCCACGAAAGTAATGCAGCAGCTGCAGAAGTATTAGTAGTTAGAAGAGCATGCACAGCAAGTTCTCCTGAACCTAAAGCACTTCCAGCGTTAAATCCAAACCAACCAAACCATAGAAGAGCAGCACCTAAAAATACAAAAGGTATATTATGAGGTTTGTAGGAGATTAGCCCATAACCACGTCTTTTGCCTAAGATAATGCAGGCAACAAGTCCAGAAATACCAGAACTTATATGAACAACATTACCACCAGCGAAGTCAACAGCACCTAATTCTCTTAAGATTCCACCGTCACCCCATACCATATGTGCAAGAGGGTAGTAAACTAATAACAACCATGCAGTTATAAAGATAAATAGAGAACTAAATTTCATTCTGCCAATTAAAGCTCCTGTGATTAATGCAGGAGTAATAATTGAAAACATCATTTGAAAAGCTGCAAAAAGTGTTTCGGGAATGGTTGCTGCGTAAAGCTCATTAGGTTCCATACTAACGCCGTTAAAAAATAAATGATTAAATCCACCGATTATTCCTTTTATATTATCACCAAAAGATAATGAATAACCAACTACTATCCATAATACAGAAGCAAGTCCACATATAAAGAAAGATGAAAGAATAGTATTTAATACATTTTTACGTCTAACCATGCCTCCATAGAAAAATGCAAGTCCGGGAGTCATTAAAAATACTAAAGCCGTACTTACTAATACAAAAGCACTATCTCCTAAATTTGTTGTCATAATATATCATTCCTTTCTAAAAAAAATGGAGATAGCGATTGTGTCTTTTAAGACATAATCACTATCTCCTTTGATAGCTGTTATTTAAATTTTATGTGTACATGATATCAAAAATTAAAAAATAAAGAAATACTTTTAATTGTTTATTAACACAAATTCTATGATATTAACATTTTGTTAATATATCTTGGTGAATTTTGGTTCCATTTTAGTAAATTCACATACATATTTAAATCCTAATTCTTTAAGATAATTATGAACTTGCTGAAACTTTGTAGCTATATCCTTAGTTACGTGGGAATC
Organism: Clostridium sp. HBUAS56017; assembly: GCF_007115085.1. Taxonomy (NCBI): domain Bacteria; kingdom Bacillati; phylum Bacillota; class Clostridia; order Eubacteriales; family Clostridiaceae; genus Clostridium; species Clostridium sp. HBUAS56017. The sequence continues at coordinate 120,401 of NZ_SULK01000014.1, forward strand.
AGATCCAACAGTTAATATTTCTCCACCTAGTTCTTTGTAGAGTTTAAGTATATAAGTAGATGGTGTTAAATCAGGAAGGCCATATCTAAAACATGAAGTATTAACTTCTATTCCTTTTCCATCTTCAATTACCTGTTTTAATATTGACTTAAAGTAATCAGAAAAAATAGAGTCATCTAAGATAGTAGGGTAATCTCCATATCTTTTAATTAAATCTAAGTGACCAAGAACTGAATAATCTTTATAATTTTTTATTATATTAAATAATGTTGAATAATATTTATCATAGACTTCTTCTTGAGTTTTACCTTTGTGGTAGTCACATGTATAAAGCTCTAATCTTTCTAAAGTATGAATTGAAGCTATTATAAAATCAAAATCATGAGATTGTATTTCTTTTGAACATCTGTGGAGAATGTGAGGCTGTAAGCCAATTTCTAAACCTTTTTTTATTGAGATGTTTTTTCTATATTTTTCTTTATAGAAACATAATTCTTCAAAGTATTTATCGTAATCTATAAAAACATTAGGGTTTCCTATAATATCGTAATCTACGTGATCGGTAAAGCAAATTTCATTTAATCCTAAGTCTATTGATTTAACAATCATAGATTCCATAGGGGTGATTGAGTCAGCTGAAAAATAGCTGTGCATGTGGTAATCATTGTACATTTTAATCCTCCTAAGTAATTACAACGTTATTATTATTATATATGTTTATGAAAGAATATACAATGAACTTATAATTTGCTAAACTAAATATACTACAAAATACTGGAGGTGAAACAATTGGATTTTAGTAGTAGAACGAAGGGAATAGTATTTATAACTTTATCTGCTTTTGGTTTTGCAGCTATGTCGGCATTCGTAAAGTTAGCAGGGGATTTACCTCCCTTTGAAAAAACATTTTTTAGAAATTTAGTATCTTTATTTATTGCTCTTGTTATGATTATAAAAAGCAAAGAAAGCCTTTTTGGAAAGAAAGAAAATCAAAAACTTCTTGTATTAAGGTCAACCCTCGGTACAGCAGGAATAGTATTTAACTTTTATTCTATAGATCATTTAGTTTTATCTGATGCAAATATGTTAAATAAGTTAAGTCCATTTTTTGTAATAATATTTTCAGCTTTATTTTTACATGAAAAGATAAAACCTAAACAGATAATTGGATTAATAATAGCTTTCATAGGAGTTTTATTTGTGGTTAAACCACGATTTAATTTAGAAATAATGCCAGCTTTAATAGGAATTCTTGGAGGAGTAACAGCTGCTGGAGCGTATACCTGTGTTAGAGCATTAAGTGGAAAAGAAAAGCCACAGACAATAGTGTTTTATTTTTCTTTTTTATCAAGCATAATGATATTTCCATTTATGATAGTAACATATGAATATATGACATTTACACAATTTTTATATCTTATGGGGGCAGGGCTTAGCGCTAGTCTTGGTCAATTTGGTATTACCTATGCATATAAATATGCACCTGCAAAGGAAATTTCTATATTTGACTATAGTAATATAGGATTTGCAGCTATATTTAGCTTCTTTATATTTGGAATTTTACCTGATGCATGGAGTTTTGTTGGATATGGAATAATATTTTTAGCATCTTTGTATATATTTATTTATAACAAGAGATTGGATGAAAAGAAAAACTGAATTTAAAATGGAAAAAAGTCTGGCTATTAAAGTCAGACTTTTCATTGTGTTACGTGAGAATGAGAATATATTATCATTCAAGATAACATTAACATTGTGAGATCATTTTTATTATGTGTAAAAAATTTATATGTATACCCAAAAAATTAAGAAATATGAAATAATAATTAATTTTTAATATATTAAGTTTATGTTACTATAGCTATATAGATAAAATAAGGAGGACAAAATAATGTTGAACTATAAAGAAGAAGTAATTTATAGAAATATTCCTACTAGGATAAAAGATAAATTTTTTGAAGGTATAAAAAATAGAGATTTTTTACTTACTTTAGTAATTATATTGATAAAAACACTGTTATTTCTAGCTCTATTATCAGATGATAAGGCGAATGGAATACATTTAAAATCTATATTTTTCTCTATGCCACCACTTGGAGCATGGCTAGCTATTAATGCTGCTTTTGTAGCAATAGGGCTATTTTTTAATGGAAAGGTACAGAAATGGAGCTTTTGGACTTTAAATCTTTTATTCACGATACTAGTTATAGGGGATATGTGGTATTACAGATCAAATTCAGTATTCTTAAACTACCATATGTTTAGTATGACAAGTAATTTAGATAACTTAGGAAGTTCAATTGTATCAATGGTTAGACTTGTAGATGGATTATTCTTAATTGATTTAGTAATTATGGCTGTTAAAAATATAAAAAACAGAAAAACTTATACTAAGCATTCTAGAAATGTTATAGGTGCTTTATGTATTTTATTAGTTTCATTTTCGTTTTTGACATATTTACATATAAAATTAGATAGAAAAGCTGGTGGATTTGAAGGGCAATTTTTGTTTAGGACAAGCTGGAGCCCAAATCAAACAATGGGGAATTTAACTCCAATTGGATATCATATATATGATGGATATGATTTTTATCAGCAATCAAAGCCTTATAAATTTGATTCAAATGAAAAGGAAGAGGTTAGAAATACATTAACGAGTTTAAAGGAAAATAAACCGGATAATGAATATGCAGGAATGCTTAAAGGCAAAAACTTATTAGTAATACAATGGGAGTCTCTTGAAAATTGTGTAATTAATCAAAAAGTAGATGGACAAGAAATAACTCCAAATGTAAATAAGTTGCTTTCAAACTCTTTATATTTTAATAATTTTTATGAGCAAACATATGGAGGGACAAGCTCTGATGCAGAATTAATGACAAATACATCAGTTTTCCCAGTAAGAGAAGGTGCAACATTCTTTAGATATCCAACAAATACTTATAAATATTCTTTGCCTAATATTTTTAAGAATATGGGTTATAGTACTTTAGCATCACATCCTGATAAAGGATCATACTGGAACTGGATGACTAGCCTTAGATCTATGGGATACGAAAAGTTATTAGATGCATCAGACTATGATACCTCAGATGTTATAAATCTTGGAGTATCAGATGAAAGTTATTTAAAACAATTTGGCGAGGTAATTAAAAAGCAAAAGTCACCTTATATGGCATATACAATAACATTAACTAGTCATAGTCCTTTTGATATGCCTGAAAATGATAGATATCTAAAGCTTCCAGAAAATTTAGAGGGAACAAAACTTGGTGGATATTTTCAATCAATAAATTATACAGATAGATATATTGGAAAATTACTTAGTGATCTTGAAGAAAGTGGAGCTCTTGATAATACAGTTGTTGTAATGTATGGAGACCACGAAGGTGTTCATAAATTCTATGGTGATGAAGTAAGTGCTACTAAGGGATTAGAACCTTGGATGGAAAAAGACGATAGAAAAATTCCGTTAATAGTTTATAACAAAGATATTCAAGGAAAAACATTTTCGGTAAAAGGTGGACAAGTAGATACATTGCCAACTGTAGCTTATTTATTTGGAGCACCAAAAGAACAATATTCAAGCAACTTAACTATAGGAAGAAACCTTCTTAATACAAATAAAGATTACGCTTTATTATCAAATTATGATTTAAAGCAAGATGGACTTACTCCAGAAGAACAAGAGAAGGTAAAGAGTCTTATAGGTATTAGTGATAAGATGATTAGAGGAAATTATTATAGAGATGAGGCGGATTTAAATGACTAAAAAGATTATATTATATATTTTAATTGGATTATGTTTTATTATGCCTATGATATCTGTTGAAGGAATTATTCCTTGGATTATTGCGATATTCTTAATAAGCAGGAGCTTTAAAGCATTTAAAGAAAAGAAGAACTTGAAACCAGTAATATTAAATACTATTTACTGTGGTGGACTGATACTGATTTATAATGTTTTAGCTAGAAATATAGAAAGAATTTTAGTAAAGATGTGGATGTAGCAGGTATAAAATAATACAATAAATCTTAAAATAAGACTATTACTACTTGATTATATTTGACAAGGTTTGCTTGCAGGAGTAAAATTAAGAAAAAGATACATACCCCTAAGGGGTATAAGGAGGAGTTTATATGTTAAATCACATAAATACTAGTAATTTTACAGAAGAAGTATTAAATAGTAAAGGAGTAGTAGTTGTAGATTTCTTTGCTACATGGTGTGCACCTTGTAAGATGCTTTCACCAATATTGGAAGAATTACAAACTGAAATGTGCGAAAGTGTTAAAATAGTTAAATTAGATGTAGATGAAAGTGGAGAAATTGCTAATAAATATCAAGTTCAAAACATTCCAACAATAAAAATATTTAAAGATGGTGCAGAAGTAGATACTAAGGTTGGATTTTTACCAAAAGATGCATTAAAGGAAGCAATAGAAGAGGTTTTATAGGATATGTCTGAAAGATATGACATTGCCATAGTAGGGTCAGGGCCGGCTGGATTGTCAGCTGCCCTTAATGCTAAGATTAGAAAAAAATCTTTTATACTTTTTGGCAGCAAAAATTTAAGTTCAAAAATCCAAAAGGCACCGAAAATAAATAATTATTTAGGTTTTCCAGGTTCATCTGGAGATAAACTTGGAGAAGCATTTATAAAACATATAGAAGATATGGATATACAAATAACAGAAGAGAGAATAAACAATATTTATTCAATGGGTGATTATTTTGCTCTTATGGTAAATCAAAAGATGTATGAAGCTAAGTCTGTAATTTTAGCTACAGGAGTTGAATTTTCTAAGCCACTAGTTGGCGAACTTGAATACCTTGGTAAAGGTGTAGGCTACTGTGCAACTTGCGATGCTCCTCTTTATAAAGAAAAGGTTGTTTGTATAGTGTCTTCAAATGAAGAAGGAGAACAGGAAGCAAATTACGTAAGTGAAATAGCTTCTAAAGTATATTATATTCCTTTATATAAAGGAGACTATAAGCTAAATGATAATATAGAACTTGTAGAAGATAGACCGGTTGAAGTTCAAGGAGAAGGTAAAGTAAATAAGCTTATCTTAAAAGATAGAGAAATTCTTACAGATGGTGTATTTCTATTAAAAGATGCTATTTCACCAGCGCAACTTGTGCCAGGATTGCAGGAAGAAGAAGGTCATGTTAAGGTTGATAGATTAATGACTACCAATCTTAAAGGGTTATTTGCTTGTGGAGACTGTGTTGGAAAGCCTTATCAGTATATTAAGGCAGCAGGTGAAGGTAATATTGCATCACTTAGTGCTGTATCGTATTTGGATAAATTAAAATAAAAGTTTGCAAACATATAGGTTTGCAAACTTTTTTATATTTATATTAAGTTTAAGTTAAGGTTTTCATTATAATATAGTAAATTGTAGAAGAATATTATAATATAATATGTAATATATGGAGTTAAATATAACAAAATGAATTGATGGGTTCTTTAACATGCTAAAGTGAGAAAATTGACAAGAAAGAATATATTTCTTGCAAAATAAAATAAAGTAAAATAGAAAAAACTCTTTTTATTAATGAGTGTTTTGGCATAAAAATTTTGCAGAATAACGATAAGTATGCTATTTTAGTTAAAAATGAAGGAAAAGTTAAAGATGAAATAAAATATTTTGAAAATTTCAAATTATGTAGTATAATAATTATTGTAATAAAAAAATATTCAAATACTTGTAATTAAATCTTGGTTTCTTACATAGTATGAGAGTATATTAATAAATTGAATATAAGGAGGTGGGGGGTATGGCAGTAAGAGATTATAGAGAAATGTATATCACTACCATATTAACTTTAGGAAAAGATCGTGGACTAGCTGAGGCAGAACTAAGGAGATCCTATTTATCAGAATTAACTTTTGATGAGTTAAAAGAATTAGCTCAAAAATTACAAGGTTAATTGGAAAGGAATAGAAATGGATTTGTCTATTTTATTTTGAAAAAGAGTAGCTTTATGGTGTTATAAGCTGCTCTTTTTTATTTGCAAAAAATGATGCTATAATATAAAATAGTATAAATTGATATAAATGGAGAGATGAGGGGTTCTAGATATGATATTATCAATATTAATAGCAATATTAATAGTTTTTACTATAGTTTTTTCGATTTTTCTTCACTTTGCATCGGAATATGCATTTAAGGAAGCATTTTATGCTAGAAGAAAGACCAAAGAAGATTCAATTAAAAGGCTAAATAATTGGGGGCTTTGGAATGAAGAATATTTTGAAAATCTTCAAATGGAGGATGTTTTTATAACATCGAAGGATGGATTGAATCTTTGTGGACATTTAATAGAGAGATTTGAGGATAGTAATAGATATATAATATTAGTACATGGGTATAGTGCTAATCATTATCTTCATATGCCTTTTATTCCTATGTTTTTAAAGGAAAGATTTAATATATTATTGGTTGAAGAAAGATCTCATGGTGAAAGTGAAGGTAAATATGCAACTTATGGGTATAAAGAAAAAGAAGATTTAAATTTATGGATTAACTTTCTTGAAGAGAGAAAAGGTGAAGAATTATTTTTAGGATTACATGGACAATCTATGGGAGCTGCAACTGTTCTTTTATGTGGAGCTAGAAATAGAAAAGTTAAATTTGTAATAGAGGATTGTGGTTATTCATCAGGAAAGGAATTAATGAGATACCAATTCTCTAAAGTTGACTATGTACCTTTTGGACTAGTTTATTGGCTTTTAAATTTGAAGGTTAAAAGAAGATGTGGATTTAAGTTTGAGGATGTTTGTCCAATAAATGCCATAGCTAAAAGTGAAGTGCCAATATTTTTTATACATGGTGATGCTGATAAAAAGGTTCCTGTTAATATGGCAATAGATATGTATAAAAGAAGGAATCGTGAAGGTGATATGATACTTATTGTTCCAAATGCAGTACATTTGACTTCATATAGGGAGAAAAAGGAAGAATATGAAAGAATGGTCCATGATTTTATTAATAATGCTGATATTTAGGATAAAATGACCGATATTAGGAATTCCATAGTGAGGATATCTGTGGTATACTAATTCATGTTCTGGTCCATTGGTCAAGCGGTTAAGACGCCACCCTCTCACGGTGGAATCAGGGGTTCGATTCCCCTATGGACTACCATTACTAAGTCACAAATGAGTATATTACTCGTTTGGGGCTTTTTTATGTGTGCCCAGCATGGGCACGTACTAGTCGGTGAAAGTCCGATATGGGGGTTGATAGTGCCAACCATTAGCTTAAGACA
>NZ_SULK01000015.1:0-35894 GCF_007115085.1 Clostridium sp. HBUAS56017
TACGAGTTCACTTTGTTCACTCTGCGATACAATAAATGAAATATTACTATTTTCTATCATTTTCCCTATTCTTGTTATTGGGAAATTAGGATCTATTGGCACATATGCCCCACCTGATTTTAATATTCCCATCACACCTATAATCATTTCCATAGAACGTTCCATAATTATGGCTACTGGTTCACCTGCATTTACTCCTTTACTCTTAAGGAAAGCTGCTAATTGATTTGATTTTTCATTCAATTCCCTATATGTTATTTCTTTCCCTTCAAATACAGCTGCTAAATTATCAGGTGTCTTTTCTACTTGGTCTTCAAACAATTGGTGCATTGTTTTATCTTTTGAATAATCAGCCTTTGTATTATTAAAATCATAAAGTATTTTTTGTCTTTCAATTGGATTCAATATTTTAAACTGAGATATTGAATTACAAGGATTATTTATAACATCTTGCAATAAAAATTGAAAATATGACATAACATTTTCAATAGGAAAATTATCATCAAAAACATCAAATCTATAATCAAAATCAATTTCAATATCTTGTCCTTCAGCATATTCTCTTACAAATATAGCTAAAGCATTTTCTTCACTCTTATTAACTAAAGCTTTTGTAGTTGTCTTATGTCCATCAAATCGTTTATCAAAATCAAACTTTTCAAATGATAAGGTTATATCAAAAACATTTCTTTTATTTTCAGAATCATTATTAGCTAATTTTAAAATTTCACCCAAAGGAAATTTTTGATGCCTATAACATTGTAGTAAATCTTTTTTTATTCTATTTGCAACAACATCAAAAGTTTCATTTCCATCACTAGCAATTTTTAATGGAATCAAATTTACAAAAAGCCCAAATGTATTTTTTTGTTTTGCATTTTTTCTATTTAATATAGGTATTCCTATAATTAACTCATTCTTATCATATATTTTACTAAAACACATATGCACAATTGCTAAAATAGAATGAAATGTTGAACACCCTTTTTCCTTTGAATATTCAATAAGTTTTTCATAGATTTTCCAACTTATTTTCAATGTTTTTCGTGAACTTGTAATTGTGTCTTGTATTTTTTTCCCTTTTCTATTCATAAGAGGTTCAGGCACTTCTTTTAAATATTTTCCCCAAAATTCAGAATTTTTTTTATATGCTTCTGACTTTAAATAATCAATATTGTCCATAATAAAATCAACATAAGAGTTATTTTTCTTTTCTACTGAAATTTCATCCTCTGAACCACTTATAAGGCTATTATAAATATTAACCATTTCCCCCATTAAGAATGAACATCCCCATCCATCTGTAATTACATGATGAGTTAACATAAGCCAATAAAATAGATTTTCATTAACCTTTACTAAACTAAACTTAAACAGAAAATTATCATACATATCAAATGGCTTTATAGCCTCATTTTCAATCCATTCTTTACTTTTTTCTATGGAACCATTCCCACATGAGAAATCAAGAAATTCTAGATGGTAATCTATTTCTGGTACAATTTTTTGATAATATTCACCATCTCTTTTTATAATCTTTATTCTTAAAGCATCATTTTCTTCAATTAAGATATTAATAGCCTTCTGAAATTTTCCATAATCTATGTTTCCTTCAATAACAAAACATCCCCCAATATTGTAAAGTTGCCTATTTGGATACAAACATTGTTGAATCCATATATCTTTTTGATATGATGTTAATTGATATAACTTTTCTTCTTTTAAAACATCTACACTTTGTTTTTTAGTCATAATTTTTTGCCTCCCTTTTTATTATTGCTGTTATTTTAGATAATTTTTATATAAATTAAATCTTTTAAGTCAATCAAAAGCACCTAAAAAATTCAAAAAATATTAAGCTCATTATATAAAATTAAAAAATTAATGCCATTAAATTTTCTAAATATATTCATACCGATAAAGCTCGTTCCATTATAGTTAATTAAAACAAACATTATATTTATAAATTATTAAAGAAAATTTAACAGCATTTAAAATATTATTAATAAAAACTATTCTATTTTTTAATTTTATAGTTGTTAAAAATCCATTTTAGTAAAGTTTTGTAAATATCTTAAATAAAAAACTCTTACTAAGATGTTTAAGAAGCATCATTATATTACATTGTCCCCAAAATGTAATTCCGAAATAAATATAAAATTGGATATCTTATTACAAATTATGAGAACATATTACCATATTTATCTTTATAGGTCAATATTTGATATATAATATAATTATTTTACATTATTTGATTCTACTTACAAACTTCCTTAAATTTATATTAATTATTAGCTTAATCAGTAAAAATTGGTCTACTAATACATACCTTTTCCCCAATAAAATAGACAGCACAAACTCATAATCAATAATTAATTTTACTTTATTAATGAATCTAAAAATTGTAATGATAAAAATAATGGCAGTAATAGTTTCAACTATTATCGCCATTATTTTTCAGCATCTTATCCTCTCATTTTTATTAGATTTTTTTTCTAATATTTTAATAACTCAATTTCCTCCACATCTTTTAAACCATCTATTATGTCAATTATCAATACTCTTGATTTAAAAAAGAAAACATTTAATAATTACGGTTTTTCTCTTTAATGTAACCCCTAAATCCATCATATAATGTACCATGAGTTAAGCTTCCTATTACACTTGTAATTGTTGATGGACCGCATCTTCCTAATCAGAAGTGCTTTAATTATTAAAGTTTACAATTCTATTTTTATTTATTTTCTTATTCCCTATCATCATTTATCATATATAAAAGTGCATTACAAATGGCCGCTGCAACATTACTTCCACCTTTTCTGCCTTTTGCTACTATAAAATCTACTCCTGATTCCATAATAAGCTCTTTTGATTGAACAACATTTACAAAGCCAACTGGCACTCCTATTACAAGCCTTGGATTAATTTTACCTTCCTTTATAAGTTCATATAATCTCACAAGAGCTGTTGGAGCATTTCCAATTGCAAATATTAATTTTCTATCAATCTCTGATGCTTTATCCATACTTGCTGTTGCCCTAGTTGTTCCATTCTCTTTAGCTATTTTAGCCACATCTTCATCCGACATAAAACAAAAAACTTCCCCACCATACTTTGCAAGTGCCTTTTTATTTATTCCAGACTTAGCCATCTGAGTATCTGTAACTATGCAAGCTCCATTTTTTATTGCTTCCATTGCCTTTTCTACAACATTATCTGAGAATTTCAAGTTATTCACATATTCAAAATCTGCAGTTGTATGAATAACCCTCTTTATTATTAATTCTTTTTCTGGATCTAATTTTATATCACCTAATTCTTCTGTTATAATTTCAAAACTTCTCTTTTCTATATCTCTCGGTAATACATTTTCAAGTTCAATCTTCATATTTATCTCTCCTACATTTCTATTCCTTTTCTTGCAAAAATACCTTTGTCATAAGGATGTTTTATCTTTTGTATATTAGATACATAATCTGCAAGTTCAATAAGTTTTTCATCTGGATTTCTACCTGTCATAACTACTTCAAGCTTTTCAGGTTTATTTTTCAAAAACTCTATTAACTCATCTCTATCAACTAAATTATAATTATAAGCAGCCATAATCTCATCTAAAACAAGCATATCATAATCTGCTTCTTTACTTTTCTTTAAAACACTAGTTAGTAAACTACTATATACTTTTTTTGCCTCTACTTTTTGTTCATCAGTCATATTAAAGAAAAAACCAAAACTCTCTTCACAAGGTATTAAATCTATATTCTCTATACTATTTAATATTTTTAATTCGCTTGAATCATTATTCTTCAAAAATTGTGTAAAAATAACCTTCATTCCATTACCAGCAGCCCTAACACTAAGGCCAATTGATGTTGTAGTTTTTCCTTTTCCTTCTCCACAGTAAATATGTACTAATCCTCTCATACTCCTGCCTCCAAAATCTCATATATTTTTTTCATATCTAAACTTTCTCTTAATCCTTTTGCTAGCAAATCGTATTGCTCTTCTTTATAGTTTACAAAATCAAAGGTTTTAATATTTTCATAATCTAAGCCTTTATTTTTGAAAAGAATAGATACTATCCCCTTAACTACTTCCTCTTCATCAAAAATTCCATGTACATATGTGCCATATACATTATTTAAAGCCACTCCATCTTCCTTTATTATGCCTTCTGTATCAGTAATCTCATTCATTGGAGCTGATTCATTTAATAATTGTGTTATTCCCATATGAATCTCATACCCTTGGAAATTAACATTTATTAATTTTTTTAATGGTCCATCAATATTTTTAAAACTTCCCTTTACTCTAGTTCTTGTTTTTTCTTTTTCAAAAGTAGTTTTAATAGGTAATAATCCAAGTCCTTTTATACTTCTTCCGGCTTCAACATTATATGGATCACATAGCTCCTCACCTAGCATCTGATATCCGCCACATACTCCAAAAATTATTTTTCCTTTTGAAGCTTCTTTTAAGACGACCGCCTCTACTCCTGATTGTCTCACCCACATTAAATCTTCCATTGTATTTTTAGTTCCTGGTATTATTATCATATCTGGATTTTTAATATCTTCTGCTTTACTTACATATCTTAAAGATACTCCTTCTATATTTTCTAGCATATTAAAATCTGTAAAGTTTGATATTCTAGGAAGTCTTATTACAACTATATCAACAAGACCTACACTTTTTCCTTTTGTAAATCTCTCTGATAAACTATCTTCGTCTTCAATATCTACATGCATATAGGGTGTAAGCCCTACAACTGGAATTTTGCTCATATCTTCAAGCATTTCAATCCCTGGATCTAATATGGTTTTATCACCTCTAAACTTATTAATTATAGTACCCTTTATCATAGATTTTTCATCATCTTCAAGGAGCATTATAGTTCCAATAAGCTGGGCAAACACTCCACCTCTATCTATATCTCCAACTAATAAAACTGGAGACTTTGCAAGCTTTGCCATTCCCATATTTACAATATCATTTTCTTTTAAATTTATCTCTGCTGGACTTCCAGCCCCTTCTATAACTATAATGTCATATTCTTCTGCTAATGCATTATAGGCTTTCATTACTTCTGGTACAAGGCTTTTCTTATACTTAAAGTAATCTCGAGCATTCATATTTCCTAGAACTTCTCCATTCACTATTACCTGAGATCCTATATCATTTGTTGGCTTTAACAAAATAGGATTCATCAAAACAGATGGCTTAATTTTTGCAGCTTCTGCTTGAACAACCTGAGCTCTTCCCATCTCTAGTCCCTCTTCAGTTATATATGAGTTTAACGCCATATTCTGTGACTTAAATGGAGCTACCTTATATCCATCTTCTTTAAAAATCCTACATAACCCTGCAACTACTAGGCTTTTACCTACATTGGACATAGTTCCTTGTATCATAATGGATTTTGCCACTAACCTCACTTCCTTCCCTTTAATCTTCTACTAAAGTTCCTTGATGAAAAACCATTTTCCATTTACCATTAATACATTTCCATATAGAACTGCGAAGTGTAGTAATTTTCCCCTTACCTGACTCATTATATTTCTTAATTTTATACATAGCTAATATACAATCATCACTTAATTCTTTTATTTCAAAGTCTAAAATTTCTCCATATAACGAATTCTTGTCATCTGTTTCCTGAAATACGTCTCCACTTTTATAATGATACTCTTGTCCTGAACTACAAAACTCGATAAAGTCATTTGCTAATAAATTATTTATTTTTTTTGCTGATTTTCTTACTTCTGATTTTAGCAAATCATTTTCTAACCTTAATATTTCTTCCTTGATAGAATTCATCTTTATCCCCCAAAAATATATTTAGAACATACTAATAACTACAATTTTAATAAAAGAAAATACCATAATCCCCATAGTTGATGTTATATATAACAATCTATTTGTTATCTTTATATCATCATACCTAATCTTCCTTATATCATCCCCAATAGTCTTCTTCTTATAAAGTTTCCCAAAATAATAAGCATCATCAGCAATTTGTACCTCTAATGCTCCAGCACAAACTGCTTCTGTTTGAGCAGAATTTGGACTTGCATGATTAAATCTATCTCTTTTAAAAATTCTATAAGCATTTTTAGTATTTAACTTTATAAATAAAGATGAAATTATCATTAAATAAGCTGAAACTCTTGAAGGTATAAAATTAAAAATATCATCTAGTTTTGCAGCTACTCTTCCAAAGTAAATATACTTATCATTTTTATACCCAACCATGGAATCCATAGTATTCACAGATTTATATAAGACTCCAAAAGCTCCTCCCCCTATTGCCATAAATAACATAGGAGCAATAATTCCATCTGAAATGTTTTCTGCAATTGTTTCTACTGTAGCTTTAGTTACACCTTCTTTTGTTAAACTATCAGTATCTCTTCCAACTATCATTGAAACCTTTTTCCTAGCCTCTACTAAATCATCTTTTTCTAATTCTTTATAAACTTTCATACTTTCATCTTTTAAAGATTTTGTTGCTAAAAGCTGATAACAAATTAGACTTTCTATAAATAACTTAAAATAAATGCTTATCTTTCCTGCTAAATATAAAATAAAAATAGAGATTCCAGTAGATATAGATATTACGAGTAAAACTAAAAATACTCCTCCTATAAGCTCACCTTCTCTATTTTTAGTAAATACTCTCCTTAATATTTTTTCTATTATACTTATCAATTTTCCTATCACTCTAACAATATGTGGCATCCAAATTGGGTCTCCAAAAAATAAATCTAATACAAACCCTATTATTAATGCAACTAACGATAATAACATAAATCTTCCCCTATTCTAAATTTCAGATAAAACCTTAACTTTTTTCTCTTTAACTTTCCACAACTTCTCATCAATTTCTATAGAATATCCACAGCAATTTCCCGTTTGCCAGTGATAAAAATCTTTATGCGGATATGAATACTTTTCTAAAATAGCCATAATAGTTCCACCATGAACAACCATTGCAGCTAAATTAAACTTACACTCAATAATATTATCCACAACTTCATCAAAAGCTCTTACACATCTTAGTTTAAAATCCTCATGTTTTTCTCCATTTGGAAAAGCTATTGTTCCATTGCTATCAATCCACTTTTGATAATATATATTATCTTTTAAATCTTCATAATTCTTATTTTCAAAATCACCAAAGTCACATTCACTTAAATCATCATATATAATAGGATTTATGTCTTTGTAAATTAACTTTGAAGTCTCTATACACCTATTCATAGGACTTGAATAAACAACTTGAACCTTTGGAAACTTCTTATTTTCTATTAACTTTATTCCTTCTTGGGATAGCTCCTCATCTGTTTTTCCTATATACCTTTTATGTATATTCCCTTCTGTTTTTGAGTGACGAATCAATATAATTTTAATCATTTTCATCTTCCTTAATAATATTTCCTATACCACAAACTACTCTATGCACTTCTTTTGCATTTTTAGCAACCTCACAGCATATTCTACCTGTAGCTTCTCTATATTCCCTATGAAACTTTTCAATAGGTACAATTCCATATCCTATTTCATTAGATATTATGACAACCTCTGGATTCTCCTTAATAATATTTCTAACTATATCTTTAATTGATTCTATATCCTTTTTTTCTTCTAAAAGTCTTCTAATAAGCAAGTGAAAATTATAAATAATAGGCTTTTCAAAAAAATCCTCTATTTTATCCTTTAGCCCATCTGCTACATTACTTTCATCAAACCCAGTCAAGTCTAAAGTGTATTGTAACTTTCCTTGAAACTCACCACCAATAATAAAAATCATTGTTTATTTTCAATGAGAGAATGTATTCCCCCACTAAAACTCCTTTCTTTTTATACTATTTTTTCCATATGACATGTTCTTCACTTTATTGAAATTCCCCATATTTTAGTATTGTAAAATAAAAATTTTATTATATTAATACAATGTATATTTCTATCAAAACTTCACAAACTATTCAACAGTGAGGTGTATAAAATGAAGTTAAGAATATTTATAATAGCTTTTTTAATATCTATATTTGCTTTTACTGAAACTCCAAAAGCAATTTTTGTATCAGATACCTATAAACAAGGTATCTATAACATTTCCGAGCCTAAAGAATTTTCTGCTACTGCTAAACTTGTAAAAAATCCTTTTACAACTTTTATAATAATCGATTCAAGCGGTAATCAAAAATATTTTAAAAGATTTGATAACTTTGATGAAATTGTAAACATAGGCTATATTAAGAATGGAGATCTTATCATAGTAGCTGGTAATGGAGAAATAGCTGTAAGTAGGTCATAGTAGCTTAGTAACTTAGATGATATGAATTAACTTGCTCAAAATCACAGCAGTAAAAGCTATTACAAGTTCACAAACTTGCAAGAAATATCCTGCTAAATCTCCTGTAATGCCTCCAAACTTTTTTATAGACATATTCTTATAATATATAAATGTAAGGATAGCACTTATAATGCATGCACTCCCAAGAATCCTATTAACTAAAATCATAGCTATACCACTTACTAAAATATAAATATACATTGCATACTTAACTCTATTTTTTTCAGAAGCCTTTGAAAAACTTGAGGCTAAACCACTATTCTTTGCACAAGGTATAGTTACAATTCCTAAGCTACTTAAAGCTCTTGATAATATAAATCCTATTCCTAAAATTATCAAAGAATCTCCCTTAACTTCACTCCATACCCCTAAACTCAATAGAAAATATATAACACAACTAATAAGTGCAAAAGCTCCAATATGTGAGTCCTTTAAAATCTCTAACTTTCTCTCTATTGGCTGATATGAATTTATTGCATCCATGGTATCTACAAAGCCATCTAAGTGTATTCCTCCTGTTACTAATACAGGCATTACAACATAGCCTACTACACGTAAGATATCCCCTATAAGTAGTTTTGCTGATATAAATGACCATAATACTAATAGCATCCCTATAACAAGTCCTACAAAAGGGAAAAATACCATTGCATATTTCATATTTTCCTTATTCCAATCTGTTTTTGGCATTGGAATTTTGGAGTACATTGAAAATGCTATTTTAAATGAATTCCACATAACTTATCTTCCCCCTTATGAAATATAGGAATAGAATAAATAACTTCTATTACTACATCTGCTACTTTACCTATTGCAGTATTTATTTCCGCAATATTCTTTATATATTTTTGAGTTTCCTCATCATAGTTTATTCCATCTGAAAAAACTCCATTTGTCACTATAATCAAGTTATCAGAATTCTTTTGAAGTTTCTCTATTCCCTTTAAAATTTCTGATACAGTCAATTCCTTAGATCCATCTTCTAAATACATTTCATTAGCCACTAAATTAGATATACATTCCAATAGCACCGTTGAATTCTTTGGTATCTCTATTTTTTTTAAATTTATAGGTTTCTCTATTGTTAAGAAATTCTTTTCTTTTCTAAGTTCCCTATGCCTCTCTATTTTCTTCAAACATTCATCATCATAAGGAAACATAGTAGCTATATAAATCAAATTTTCAGATTTAAATGAAGCAGAAATCTCTTCAGCCCTTTCTGATTTTCCACTTCCACTTCCACCTGTTATTAAAATCAGCATGTCTACTCCTTTAAACTTTTGGTGTATATTCTTCTATTTCTATATCTCCAAAAGTACTCATTTTCTCATATACTTCAGAGGCCATATCTAAAATAGGAAATAATGCAACAGCACCTGTACCCTCTCCTAAACACATTTCACATGTTATAAAAGGCTTTAGCCCAAGGGATTTCATTAACATTTTTCCTGCTGGCTCCTTTGAAACATGTGATGGCAATATATAATCTATAACTAAAGGCTCTATCCTTACCGCAACAAGTGCTGCCACTGCTGATATAAATCCATCTATAACTACTGGAACTTTAGCTGCAGCTCCACCTATAAACACACCAACAAGACCAGCTATATCATATCCACCAACCTTAGCTAATACATCTATAGCATCCTTAGAATTAGGCTTATTTATTTCTATTCCTCTTTTTATAGCATCTATTTTTCTTTCCAATCCTTCTGAAGATAATCCAGCACCTCTTCCAGTAACTGTTTCTACTGATTTATCTAAGAGAACAGAAGCTATAGCACTACTTGTTGTAGTATTTCCTATTCCCATTTCACCTGTTGCAATAATATTGTAGCCCTTACTCTTAAGTTCTATAGCTAAGTTAATTCCAACCTCTATAGCTTTTATTGCTTGCTCTCTTGTCATAGCAGGCTCTTTAGCTAAATTCTTAGTTCCATAAGATATTTTTCTCTTTAAAACATTAAGAGGTTTTATCTCACTTTCTTCATCTAAAAATTCTTCTGTATCACTTACCATTCCAATATCAACAGGATAAAGATCTGACCCAGATAATTTTACCATAATAGCTACACTAGTTTTTTCCTTAGTAAAATTCTCTGCAACTATTCTAGTTACCTCCCTATCAGCTTGAGTAACCTTTTCTTCAACTACTCCATTATCTGCACACATAATAACCAAGGATTTTTTCTTTAAACTTACATTGCTACTTCCTGTCATACCTGCTATTTTTATAATAGCTTCTTCAAGTAGTCCAAGACTTCTTAAAGGTTTTGCTATACTGTCCCAACGTCTTTGACTTTCTTCCATAACCACTTTATCTAGTGGAGTAATACATTTTAATGTTTCTTCTAATTTCATGATAGCCCCCCAAATTCTATACATCTTTTTATAAATTCCTGTGGTATTTCAGTATTAGAATAATAATATAAATGAGGAAAACCAGCTAATAAATTATTAGTTGAATTTATACAATTCCAACTTCTTTTCCTTAAAGGCTTTTCTGCTATAAAGCTTTCTCCTGAGCTTTCACTATCCCAATAATGAAACTCATGAGCCTTTATGCTACTACCTTTATTACAAAGAAAATTATCTTTTATAGCTTTTAAATTTATATATCCAAATCGTCCGAGATTTGAAGTTTTATATGTTTTTCCTCCTATTACACCTACCATGTTATGAAACTTATTTTCATTATCTTCCATACTTTCATGTAGATACATGAAGCCTCCACATTCAGCTATACATGGAAGACCTTTATCTATAGCATATTTAATTTCTTCTAGCATTGCCTTATTATTACTTAAAGCTTCTGCATAAAGCTCAGGATATCCTCCACCTAAGATTAAGCCACTAATATTTTTGGGTAGTTTTTTATCTCTTATAGGGCTAAAGTATTCTACTGTAGCTCCCATTTCCTTTAGTAGCTCTATATTTTCTTGATAGTAAAAACAAAAAGCTTCATCATATGCTACTGCCACTTTAGGGTTTCCTTCTAATTTTAAAACTTGTGGTTTATTATACTCCAATTCCTTTGCACTATTTGCAAGGTTAATTATTTCATTTATATTTATAGTCTTTTCAAATTGATCAGAAAGTTTATTTAATTTCTCTTTTAAATCTGTTATCTCATTTGGTGTAACAAGCCCTAAATGCCTACTTTCAATAACTAAATCCTTTAATACTGGAACATATCCAAATACCTTTATACTTAAATTTTCTTCTATTAATTTCTTAATCTGAGGATACATCATTTCAGAAATTTGATTAAGTATAACTCCTTTAATACAGCTGTTTTCTTTAAACTCTAAAAAACCTTTGATTATAGGAAGAATAGAAAGACTCATACCTCTACAATTAACTACTAATACAACTGGAGTATTAGTAGCATTTGCAACATCATATGAACTAGCCTCAGTTGATATTCCAGCAAGGCCATCATAATAACCCATTACTCCCTCTATAACTGATATATCCATATCTTTTGTAGCTTTATTCATTAAATAGTAAATTGTATTTTTATCTGCAAAGAAAGTATCTATATTTCTTGATTTTGTTCCAATTACCTTTGAATGAAACATTGGATCAATATAATCTGGTCCACATTTAAAAGATGTAACTTTCATTCTTCTATTAACAAGTGCTTGCAACAATCCACATGTAATCATAGTTTTTCCACTTCCACTTGAAGTGGCTGCAATCATAACTCTTGGACTTCTCCCCACTTCATATCATCCCCTTTACATGTGATTATGTATATTGGATTTTGTCCAATCATCATATTATACTTTCCTAAGGCTTTTCCTTTTGATATAGCAACTTGAACTATTTCTACATCTACCAAATTAAACTCCTTAATACACTCAATAGCTTCTGAAATAGTCTCTAAAGTAATAGCGTTAAGAACTATTTTAACCTTTGGATTCTTTTCTAATAATTTTCCTATTATGCTTCTTAAATTACCTGATGTTCCACCAATAAAAGCTCTAGTTGGAGGAGGCAATTTTTCCATCATATTAGGTGCTACCCCTTCTATAACTTTAAGATTAGAAGTCATAAATTTCTTCTTATTTCTTTTTAAAAGTTCAATTGCTTTAGGATTTTTTTCAATAGCAAATATCTTTCCTTTTCCTACTCTCAAAGCCATTTCTATTGCTACAGAGCCTGTTCCAGCCCCTATATCATAAACTATAGAATCTTCATTTAAACTGATTTTAGAGATAGAAATAGCTCTTACCTCACTTTTTGTCATTGGGACTTCACCACGTATAAATTCTTCATCTACAATCCCATGAGTAACTGAGCCATCTATAAATTTGTCATTATCTATAAGCATTACACTAAGTGAATCAAAATCTTGTGAAATAAAACCTCTTGCTAATCCTTTATGTATCTTCTCATTTTCATAAGATAAATTTTCTGCAATAGCTACCTCTAAATTTCCTAACCCATACTCTACTAACTCTTCACATATCTTTTTAGGACTATAATCCCCTCCAAGTAATAGAAATGTTTTCTTGTTATGTTTTACTGCATCTAAGAAATTTTCTTCTCTTCCATGCAAACTTAAAAGTTTAACATCATCCCACGAAACACCTAGCTTAGAGGAAAAATATGATAAAGAAGATACTCCACTAATAGCATGAACTTCATAGTCTTTTAAATTTTCTAACAAGCTCTTTGCTCCACTAAAGAATCCAATATCTCCTGATAAAGCAATTGCAATAGAATTGTATTCTAAGTGATTTTCAACAAAATTAACTATTTCATCATATTTATATGAATTAAAAGTTGGCTTATTAAAACTCTTTAAAGCTTCTAACATCCTTTTAGCTCCAATAATCACATCTGCTTCTTCAAAGACCCTCTGCCCTTCTCTAGTTAAAGAGTCTAAGTTTCCCATTCCAATCCCAACTAAACAAACTTTTCTCTTAGGCTTATTCTCTAAAAATCCTTTATTTATAATTTTAACTACCTCTAAATAGCTAAACCCTTCTTCATCCATTGGCCTACCTATTACTATTGATTTTGCACCAGCTTTACTTGCAGCCAATACCTTTTCACTAAATCCTCCAACTTTTCCTGACTCTTTAGTAACCATATATTTTGCTAATGTATGCTTAAACATAACATAATTTAACTCTTCACTAAAAGGTCCTTGCATACAAATTAAATGTTTTCCCTCAAAGCCAAGCCTCGTACATTCATCTACAACTTTTGTAGTTGAAAGGACTCTTGCATAGATTCTTTCCTTATAATTATCTAAAGCAGTAAATTTAGCTAACTCCTTACTTCCTGTTGCAACAAAAACATTACCCACAGTATCCTTTAAATAATTCACAGCCTCATCCACAGAATTTACATAAACAATATTTTCACTTAATACTCCTTCTTCACTACTACGTATTAATCTTAAGTACTCTGTTTTAGTATTCTTACAAGCTGAAATTACATTTTTTGAAACTTCAACTGCATAAGGATGAGTTGCATCTATGACTAAATCAAATCTTTCTCTTTCCATTAAACTTATCATTTCCTCTTCATTTAATGGTTTAGAGGAAACTTTTATATTATCTCCATCTACAAGAAGTTTTTCTCCATATTCTGTTGCAACACAAGCATAGACATTTATATCATTATTAACAAGATAACTAATTATCTCTCTTCCTTCAGTAGTTCCTGCAAAAACAAGGATATTATACATTTTTATATCCTCTTGGAGTTACCATTTTACCATTTATATTCTTTGTTTGAGAGTTGCCAATATAAACTGTAGTGAACATGTCTACTTCTTTATCTCTTAATTCCTTAAGTGACATAACCTCAATAGCTTCACCTTCTCTTCCTATGTTTCTAACAACTCCACAAACAGTATCTTCACTTGCAAATTTTAATACAATATCACAGGCCTTTTGCAGATAATCAAATCTCTTTTTACTTGAAGGATTATATAAACAAATTCCAAAATCAGCTTCTGCAGCACATTGTAATCTCTTTTCTATCTTTTCCATTGGAGTTAGTAAATCACTTAAGCTAATAACAGCAAAATCATGTATTAATGGTGCTCCAAGAACAGCTGCTCCACTTGAGGCTGCTGTGATTCCAGGTATAATTTCAACCTCTACACATTCATACTTTTGCCCTATTTCTAATATTAATCCTGCCATTCCATATATTCCAGAATCTCCACTACATACTAAAGAAACATTTTTACCTTTTTGTGCTTCTTCAAAAGCGAGCATGCAACGATCAACTTCCTTTTTCATAGGTGTAGTTAAAAATTCTTTATCTCCAAAATGATCTTTTATAAGATCTACGTAAACTGTATACCCAATAATAACTTCACTTTCCTTTAAAGCATTTATAGCTTTAATTGTCATTTGCTCATATTCCCCTGGCCCAATTCCAACAACATATAATTTATTCAAAACTTACACTCCAATCTTCTTCAGCTATGGCAACTGTAACGCCATTTTCTGCTCTCTTATTTATAATTAACTTTCCATTATTACTTCCAAGTGTTGCTGCTCTTTCACAAACATTACTTACACCAGTAATACTTTTTACAAAAGCAGACTCACTAAAATTGCCTTCCAGTCTCTTCAATTCATCAGCAGTATATGTTACAAATTTAAATCCATACTTTTCTGCAAAATCAATTAGTCCCTTTTCATCTTTTTTCAAATCAATACTAGCTATATTTTTAACTGCATTAATTAAAATATTATTTTCATTTAAAACTTTCATAACAAGATTTTCTATTTTGTCTATACTTGTATCTCTTCTACAACCGATACCTAAAGTTAAAATCTTAGGAATTAAATTTAGAGTATTTATAAAAGGTCTTTTCTCTTGTACTGAAATGCAAACTCCAATTTCACCATTTTCTAAAATCTTAAGCTCTTTAGGCAATTTACCTTCTATTTTGTAATCACTAACTAAACCTATATCCACATTGTCCAAAACTTCACTAGAAATCTTCTTTGCCATAGTCATATCATTTATATAAAGATTTTCCTTTTTTGCAAAAACATCAACTGAGAACTTATCATTAATATCTGTTGCTGTGGTTATTACTGGAGTTGAATCTAAAATCCTTAAAATTTTCTCTGTTAAAGAATTTGCCCCACCTATATGTCCAGATAAAATAGGAATAGTAAACTTCCCTAATTCATCTATGACAACTATAGCTGGATCTGTTGTTTTTGAATTAACAAAAGGTGCTATAGCCCTTACTGCAATCCCTATAGCTCCTATAAATATAATGGCCTCTTTTTTATGAAAATGTTCTTCTGTCCAATCCTTTAATCCATTCTTCAAAGAAAATAATCCAAGCTCTTCAGCTGATTTATACATTGTGAAAGCTTCACAATTATATCCAAAGTCACTCAAACTACAGCTTAACTCCTTATTTAATAAACTCCCTTTTTGAGTAAAACTAATTACTGATATATCCACTATTCTATACCTTTTCTAAATTCAGTAGTAAACTTTGGATTATATAAATCTGAACGACTATACTCTGAACTAAGAACATCTCCAACAATAATAAGTGCTGTCTTTGTTATCCCATTTTTCTTTGCAGATTCAGCTAAGGTGCTTACAGTACATCTTACTACTTTCTCATCATCCCAAGTAGCTTTATAAACTATTGCTGCAGTTGTATTTTCTTTATATCCACCAACTACTAATCTTTCTTGCAATTTTTCTAATAAACCTGTACTTAAAAAAACAACCATAGTTGCATTATGAGCTGCAAGTTTTGATATCTCTTCTTTTTCTGGTACACTAGTCCTTCCAACCATTCTAGTAATTATTACTGTTTGAGATACATCTGGTAGTGTATATTCCAAGTTTAAAGCTGATGCTGCACCACAAAATGAACTTACTCCTGGACAAACCTTATACTCTACATTATGTTTATCCAATACATCCATTTGCTCCCTGATAGCACCATAAATACTTGGATCACCTGTATGTAATCTAACTGTCATCTTATTTTCTTTTTCAGCCTTTAAAATAACTTCAATAACTTCTTCTAAAGTCATCTTTGCACTATTATGTACTTCACAACCTTCTTTTTTATACTCTAAAAGTTCTGGATTAACCAAAGATCCCGCATATATAATTACATCTGCCTCTGATAATAACTTTTGCCCTCTAACTGTAATTAAATCTACTGCTCCTGAACCAGCCCCAACAAAATTAACCATTTATTTCTCCTTTACTATTATTAAAGAATAATAACTTGAATCATCTTTAATATCATTTATATCTCTATATACTTTTTCATTTTCCATACCACAATTTTCAACCATAACCGAATCGGATTCTGTGCCTTTTAGAATTTCTCTAACCTCATTCATCTTTTTCCCTGACTTCATAAGTACCTTCGTCCCTGGCAAACTAAGAGCATCTCTAATTTGGTATGATGCTGGAATTACATGAAGTTCATCAAAATTTTCTACTAACCCCTCATTTATCCTAGCTGCTGCTGCACAAAAAGAAGGAATTCCGCTTATTATCTCTGTATCATAGCCTTCTCCTAAAACAAGTCTATGAATATATAGATATGTAGAGTAAATTGTTGGGTCTCCCAATGTTATAAATGAGATTTTCTTTCCCTGATTAAGCTTTTCTATAATAGCTTTAGCCCCTTCTTCATGGCTCTTTTTTAATATATCCTTATCCTTTGTCATAGGCATTGATATGCAAAGCATTTCTTTTTCTTCCAAACTCGGTACAGATTGAACTGCTATTTTATATGCCACACATTTCTCTTTATTGCTATTTGGAATAGCAATAATATCGCTACTTTCTAATATTCTTACAGCCTTTAATGTAAGTAGTTCTGGATCTCCTGGTCCTACTCCAACTCCATATAATTTTCCTGTCATCACTTTTTACTCTCCCCCATTTAGTTTTTCTAATATATTTTCTACGTCCCTTGTTTCTCCAAGAAGACCATGTTCATTAGAAAACATTATAGCTCCTATTAGCAGCCTTTTATCTGCTCTTTTATTCAGATAGAAATCCATCTTTTCCATTACAAGATTCATAGTCTCATTCTTAATTTTCCCCTCTTCAAGGATATCCAATGCTTCATCCGTAGTTATACATTCCATAACATTTTTTAAGAGGTTACTTTCTCCCCCTGCTAAAAGAGCATTTGCAGTAATTATCTCCATTCTGGCATCTGCATTTTTAGAATGGGTATTCATAATTCCTCCAGCCAGCTTAATGAGCTTGCCAATATGTCCAATAAGCAAAATTCCTTTAAGATTAAACTCATTAGCTATATCTATGGTATCTCCAATAAAATTACTACATTTAACAGATTTGCTTATATTAATTTTCATATTATCATGCAAAAAATTTTCACCATAATTACCTGGAGTAACTACTAAATATTCTGTCCCATTAGCTGCTAACTGCTTGATTTCTACCCTAATAGTATCAATTAAAGCGGCTTCACTCATTGGCTCAACTATGCCTGTTGTTCCTAAAATAGAAATTCCTCCAACAATGCCAAGCCTAGGATTAAAAGTTTTTTCAGCTAATTTTTCACCTTCTGGAATAGAAATCTCCACATCTATACCACCTTGATAATCATTTTCCTCACAAATCTCCTTAACTGCATTATGAATCATGCTATATGGAACCTTATTAATAGCTGCACTACCAACTGGGCATTCTAGACCTTTTCTTGTTACTCTTCCTACTCCAATGCCTCCATCTATAACTATTTTTTCACAAGTACCTTTTGACACTTTAGCATAAACTAACATTCCATGAGTAACATCAGGATCATCTCCACTATCTTTTTTAATAGCACATTTTACATAATCTTTGCATTTTTCTATCTCTAATACTTGTAATTTTAATAGCATTCCTTTAGGCGTCATAAGTTCAATATTGTTTATTAAATTATTTCTTAAAAGCATTATAGTAGCTGCTTTAGCTGCTGCTGCTGCACAAGATCCTGTTGTGTATCCATATTTCAATCTTTTATTATTTTTATATATGTACTTTTCATCTTCTCTTATCATATCTCTATACACTACCTATACTCAAAATTAATTTATGAAATAAGTGGCTCAACCAACCACCTTTTCAAATTTTATATAATTTCCTAAGGAATAAAAAAACACCATTGCCCTTTAATAATAGACTAAGTCTAATATTAATTAGGTCAATGGCATTATATGTATGAGAGCTATATTCTCTAAAATTTCATCACAAAAAAGTGGTATATCCACATCTCTTTGTATAAATTTAAACATATAACTCCGGTAACCGCAGGGTTATTGAATAAAATACAAGCAGGTATTCTGGCTTATAGATCATCATATGAACTTACCTTCCCAAGAAACTTTTCAAAGTGGTCTAAAAATTAGCTCATACTCCTTATTTACAGCAACGGACTTGCGTGGGACTTACACCCAACTTCCCTATTAATCTACTGAACTTGTATTCCATACTAATTAGTATAGTTTATACTAAATTTATTCTTTTTCTTTGATTATAGTATTGATTTTATACTACGTCAATGTGAATATTACTTCTTTGTATTGCTACTCTTAGTATCTTCTTTAACTTTTTTATCTGGAGAAACATATATTTTATTACCATCAGAATATATTGTTATAGTTCCATTTAAGTCAGTTCTCAATACTTTTTTTGATTTTAACTTTTTTAAAGTTGCTTTTGTAGGATGTCCATATTTATTATCTTTACCTACACTTATAACTGCATAAGTTGGATTTACATTTTTCAAAAAGTTATTACTTGTGGAACTATTGCTTCCATGATGGCCAACCTTTAACACATCAGCACTTATATCAAGGCCATTTTTCATAATTTCATTTTCACTAAGTTCCTCAGCATCTCCCATAAATAGAAATGAATTTTTCCCATATGTTAACTTAGTTACAATAGAATAATTATTTACATCTTCATAGTCACCACCATTTGGTGCTAGAAATGTTAGCTTTGCATTTTCTATAGTAACCTCTTCTCCAACACTAGGTGCTTTCATCTGAATATTTTTCTTTTTAAGTGCATCTATCATATTTTCAAAAGACTTTGTATTAGCTGTTACTTTAGGAGCATAAAAAGCACCTATATTAATCTTATTTATAATGGTTGTCATACCTCCAATATGATCATCATGAGGATGAGTAGCTATTACATAATCTAGATTTGTAACTCCTATCGATTTTAAATAGCTATACGCATCATCATCCTTATCTCCTGCATCTATTAATATGTTCTTCCCATCTACCTGAATAAGTTCTGAATCACCTTGTCCAACATCAATATAACTTATTTTCAGATTATCCTTTGAATTTTCTTTTGTTTCTACCGATCCTGCTATATCATCTAAACCTTCATCTACCTTATAACTTTTTCCACATGAAACTGCTGATAGTGAAAATCCTAAAATCAATAGTAGAGCTAGAATTTTTTTTATTTTCTTCATATTCTCCCACCTTTCATAAATTACTATATATACTAATTTAAGTTTATTAAAAACACTTGTCAATGCTCCACTATAAAAACTTGGCAAATACTCTTTTTCCCATTAATGAGCCTCCATGCTTGGCACACCTAAAAAATCGCAATCCATATTAGCCTGCGATTTTCTAATAACTTCATAACAATATTAATTATGCTTGCAATGTTCTTTATTTAAGTACTGACAATCACCACAATGATTTGTACATGATTCTAAATGTATCATAACTTCTGTATTCTTTAGGGAATTTTCTAAATCTGCTTCTATAATATCACATATATCATGAGCTGATTTTACAGACATATTTTCTGGAACAACTAAATGTAAGTCAATATACTTTACATTTCCTGATTTTCTTGTTCTTAAATTATGAAAATCACAATAAACTGAACTATGTTTGCTTATAGCCTCTTCAATATTTTGAATCTCTTTATCTGATAACTTAAAGTCTAACAATGGATTAAATGCAGACTTTAAAAGTTCAAATGCTTCTTTTAAAATAAATAAGGCTACCAAAATTGCCACCACAGGATCTAAGAAGTTAAGCTTTGTTATCCATATTAGCAATAATCCAACACCAACACCCAAAGCAGTATATACATCAGTTTTTAAATGTAACGCATCAGCCTCTAATGCTACAGAATCTTCTTGTTTAGCTACTTTATATAATTTCTTAGATACCACAAAATTTACAGCAGCAGAAATAAACATAACAATGAATCCAAGAGCAAAAGACTCAATTTCTTCGCTAGGATACATAATTTTTTTTACTGACTCAAATATTATCCATATAGATGCTATAAAAATTAATAAGGATTCTATAACCCCTGATATATTTTCAACTTTTCCATGTCCATAAGGATGATTTACATCCGCTGGCCTATCCGATATCCTTACAGAAAAAAAAGCAATTATGGCTGCTACTAAATCCATAGATGAATGAATAGCTTCTGATAATATACTTACGGAACCTGTAATAATACCTACAAATAATTTCATTGCTATTAATACTGAATTAGATATTACTGAAAGAGTTGCAACTTTTGTTTTATTGTTCATTAAAAAGCCCTCCCATTTTTTTACTTCAATTCTCACTTGATACAAACCCTTATGCTAATAATAGCGAATTATCCTTGTGTAGTCAAGGATAATTCTCCGAACATTTCTATCAATTGATAATGGGACTTAGTTTGTTATGATTACTTTTTATTATTAGCATTTACCCTGATTTTATATATGCTTATACTAAAATAATTTATACTTTTAAGATAAAAAAAAAACCGTAAGCATTTCGCTTACGATCTTTGTGGCAGGGGCAGTAGGACTTGAACCCACAACCAATGGTTTTGGAGACCACTACTCTACCAATTGAGCCATACCCCTTTAGGACAAGATTGATTATATAATATTATTATTCAAAAATCAACTATTTGTTCTCATTTAATTCAATTAAATCATAAAATGATTTATAGTTTTTCTCAATTAAGTCCTGAACATCAGAATTTCCGTCATATCTATCTAAAGTAACCACTTTATAACCTACTTCAGTCATGGGAGTTTCTCTATCTTTTAATACAATAACCTTCGTAGGATCTAATTTATTATCCTTAATTACACTTTCTATAGTTTTATTATTAGTAACTTTTATAGGAGAAATACCTATCCCTCTATAAAAATAATCTAATTTATCATCTAATGAAATAAATTTATACTGAGCTAAATCTTTTTTATTTTCTTTCATCTTATTTATTTTCTTATCTATATTTTCTATAACTTTATTATAATTTTCTTCATACAGAGTCCTATTTTTAGGGTCTTTATCTTGAATAGCCGACTTAATATTATAAAGAACAATTTTATATTCTTCTAATCCTGGATAGAAATATATATTTTCTTTATTCCCATTATCAGTTTGTTGCTGAATTACTCGTATTCCTCTTGATATATCTATTGTTCCTAAATTGCTTTTATTTAACTTATTTATTAACTTCCCACTCCAAGGTTCAAAGTCATTTCCACTATAGAAAAACAAATCCATATTTGAAATATTATTTATTGTTTCATCATTAAAAATGAAATCTTTGGACTCTTTTTCAGTTAAAAACATATATTCCACATTGTGCTTGTCCCCTACAATTGATTTTACCATCTCATATTGTGGTTTATTGCAAGTTATTATATTCAAATATAAATCTCTTTGTGCATCGGTTGTATCAACGGTATTAGCTATCATTGGATTTGAAAAGGTTCCGAGTCCTAAAAACAATAGAAATGTTATAAATAACATTCCAAAGGTTAACTTTTTCAATATTACACCCCCTTGACCATTTCCAGCTTCTAGATCTTATATTTCTTTATAATTATATACATAAAGTTTATAAAAATGTATATAAATTATTCTTCTTTATACCCTATAACATTTTACACCTAGATTTCTGTAAATACAAGTCTCACATTTTCTTAGTTATATTTTTTTATAATGCTTTCTTTTTATTGAAATTTGGATAAAATAATAAGTAGAACAAATTTTTGAAGGGAGTTACATATGGAGTTTAAAGTAAATAGTATAGAAGAAACTACAAATATTGGCTTTCAATTAGGTAAATTACTTAATTCTAGTGATATTATTTGCTTAACGGGAGATTTAGGTACAGGCAAAACCCATATAACTAAAGGAATAGCCAAAGGGCTTAATATAGATGATACTATAACTAGTCCAACCTTTAACATTGTTAATGAATATACTAGTGGAAGACTAAAATTAAATCATTTTGACGTATACAGGGTAAGTGATCCTGATGAAATATATGCAATAGGATTCGATGACTATATTTTTTCTGATGCAGTTTCCATAATTGAATGGGCTAATTACATAGAAGATATACTTCCAAAAGAATATCTACATATACATATATCTAAAGATCTTGCTAAGGGTGAAAATTATAGAAAAATAACCTTAACTGATTATGGTAATCGGTATTCTTATATTAAGGAGTTGAAGTTATGATAATTTTAAGTTTAGATTCATCTTCAAAGGTTGCAACTGTAGCTCTATTAAAAGATGATGCTTTGCTTGGAGAATATATTTTAAATGATAAAAAAGAACACTCTGTACTTTTAATGCCTATGATTGAAAATATTTTAAAGGAGTGCAATTTAACTATAGATGATATAGATGGATTTGTTGTATCCAAAGGGCCAGGATCCTTTACTGGGCTTAGAATAGGCATGGCAACCGTAAAAGGATTAAGCCTTGGACAAAACAAACCATATATTAGTATATCTTCTTTAGATGCTTTAGCATATAGTGTATCCTCTTTTTCCGGTATAATATGTCCTATCATGGATGCATTAAGAGAAAATGTATATACAGCTCTTTACAAGAATAATAATGATATACTTGAAAATTTACTAGAACCTACTCCTTTAGATTTAGATGATTTACTTTCTTTGCTAAAAGAAAAAAACGAAGAAGTTATTTTTACTGGGGATGGTTTATTAAAGCATAAAGAATACATAATGGAAAATTTCTCAAAAGCTCATTTTGCACCTAATCATTTAAACATAATTCGAGCTTCTTCACTTGGTGAACTAGGACTGAATCTTTTAAAAAATGGTACTTTTGATGATCCTAATTCAGCTCCTATCTATTTGAAAAAACCTCAGGCTGAAAGAGAGTTAGAAAGAAGGTTGAAAATGGATGAGTGTAAAGCTTAGTCTAATGAAGAAAGAAGATTTAAGCCAAGTATTAGAAATAAGTTCATTAAGTCTTAAGGAATCTTGGAGTTTAGATTCTTTCTCAAAGGAACTGTCAAATCCTTTGGCAAAATATGTAGTTGCTAAAACTGATAATAAAACAGTAGGTTTTGCAGGAGTATGGATAATCGTTGATGAAGGACACATAACTAATATTGCAGTACATCCTGAATTTAGAGAAAAAGGAATTGGTAGTG
This sequence comes from Clostridium sp. HBUAS56017, assembly GCF_007115085.1. NCBI lineage: Bacteria > Bacillati > Bacillota > Clostridia > Eubacteriales > Clostridiaceae > Clostridium > Clostridium sp. HBUAS56017. Next base: position 23,828 of record NZ_SULK01000015.1, read on the forward strand.
ATTTAGTTCAATCTTTAATTGAACATTCCAAATCATGGGGCTGCCATTCATTAACTCTAGAAGTAAGAGCCTCAAATAAACCTGCACAAAATCTTTATAAAAAGTTTGGATTTGTAGAAGAAGGTATTCGCAAGAGATATTATCAAGATAATAAAGAAGATGCTATTATTATGTGGAAACGCTAAAATTTCAATATAGAAAAGAGGATATTTATGAATGAAAAATGGTTGACCTGGGCTAAAAAGCTTCAATCCATCGCCCAAGCAGGACTTGAATATTCTAAAGATAAATACGATCTTGAAAGGTTTGAGCAAATTAGAGATATTTCTGTAGAAATAATGCATGAATATACTGATATTGATAACTCAAAACTTTATGATTTGTTTTGTAATGAAGTTGGCTACCAAACACCTAAAGTTGATGTACGTGGAATTATTATTAAAGATGAAAAAATTCTTTTAGTTAAAGAAAGTTTTGATGGCAAATGGGCTCCTCCTGGCGGTTGGGCTGAAATTGGACTTTCCATAAAAGAAAATACTATAAAAGAAGCTAAAGAAGAAGCTGGGGTCAATGTCATACCTAAAAGAATAATTGCAATATATGATAGGAATACACATAACTATCCTACTTGTGCTTATGACATCTATAAAGTATTTGTTATTTGTGACTTAATTGATGGAAAATTCACTGAAAATATAGAAACTGAAGCTAGTGAATTCTTTTCCTTAGATGATCTTCCAGACTTATCTACTGGAAAAATTACAAGAGAACAAATTGAATTTTGCTTTAAAGCTAATGAAAACGAAAATTTACCTGTTTTCTTTTCATAAAAATAGACACATTGAATTTAATTCAATGTGTCTATTTTTAGTAAGTTTATTATATCAACTTCATGGATGTACTCTTTAGGGAGAATAGAAAAAGTTCTTTATATTAAAAGCAAGGTCACGCGAATTATTTCCTTTTAATATATTACTTAAAGTATATTCTTTTACTTTGTCATATTGACTAAATATTTCTTTTGCTCTGTTGCAGTCATTATAAACTTTCCAGTAACCGCAAATCAAACATTTTTTCTTTGTACATTCCATAAAATCTTTAACATCTTTTATTGGTATACCTAGGAATAATCCTAATTCATGAGGACAGTGATATAAATCATACCTTTCTTTTAAGGTTTGAATATATATACTAATATCCTCTTTACTTGTATATCCTAACTTCATTAAGAACTTTTTATGTTCTTCTTCAAATATATATTTTCCAAGTGATTCTTTATTGTAAAGCATCACTATTATAGCATCTTCACTTTCTCTTAACTCAACAAATTGTAAATCTATGTTTCTTACAAATTCTCTACCATAGCTTACCCATTTTGAATAAGTATTATCACCTGATTTTTTAAATGTAACTGTAGAAGCAGGCTTTATCCCTGCTACTACCTGTGAAATATTGAATAATAAAAAGTTTTCTATATAATCTTTATCATCCATCAAATTTAGTTTACTGTAAAAATCTAAGTACTTCATATCATTATTATAGACTAGCTATTTGTCTGCCAAATTCTCTACATTTCTCTTCATCTGAACTCTCTGGCTCATTTTCTACCATTAATAAATCTAATGTTGATTGGCATCCATAAGAAATCATTCTTTCTTCAAAATTTCTAAGCCAAGTTCCATCTCCCCAGCCATAAGATCCAAATAAAGCAACCTTCTTTCCTGATACTTTTGAAGATATTTCTTCTATAAAAGGTTCAAACTCACCCTCTTCTAGTACTTCATCGCCCATTGCTGGACAACCTAAGATTATAATTTCTTCTTCATTAAAAATATCTGAATTAGCATCACTTACATTAATTATATCTACTGATTTTCCTTTTTCAGTTATACCTTCTCCAATTAAATTTGCCATCTTTTCTGTATTTCCTGTTCCTGACCAATAAACAATTTTCATTTTAACTCCTCCTAATTTATATAGATATTCATTCTCAACAATATATTCTTATGCAAATCCTAACAATGATCCGACTTGGTAAACTAGTACAGATGCTATCCATGCCACAACGAAAGTATAGGATGCTGCAAATATTGTCCACTTCCAAGAATTTGTTTCTCTCTTTATTGCCCCTAATGCAACTAAACAAGGTGTATATAATAATGCCATTACCATAAATGATATAGCTGATAAAGGCGTAAATATACTTTGAATTGCTGTTGTTAATTCTGGTCCTTCTTCAACTCCTGCATAAATCAATCCCATAGTAGCTACTACTGATTCTTTAGCTAATATACCTGTTAAAAGAGACACCCCTGCTTGCCATGTTCCAAATCCAGCCAAAGTAAATATTGGTGCTATAACTCCTCCTATTATTCCAAGCAATGATTCTTGACTATTAGGTTCTACACCAACCGGGAAATTTGATAAGAATGTTAACAAAATCATAACAGGTAAAATTATAACTCCTGCCTTTTTAATGAATGCTCCTGCTTTTTCCCACATAAGTAAAACAACATTCTTAATAGATGGTATTTTATAGCTTGGAAGTTCCATAACAAAGTATGAAGCCTCTCCTTTAAATAAAGTTTTACTGAATATTTTACCCATAATAAGTGCTACAATTAATCCTGTTGCATAGATTGCAAATAAAATTAATCCTTGATTTTCTTCAAAAAATGCACTTATAAATAATGCATATATAGGTAATCTTGCCCCACAAGAAACGAAAGGATTAATAAGTATTGCTATCATTCTGTCTTTTTTATTCTCTAATGTTCTTGTAGACATTATTCCCGGTACATTGCACCCTGTACTAACTAGCATCGATACAAATGTTTTTCCATGTAAGCCTAGACTTCTCATAAGTCTATCCATAACATATGCTGCTCTTGCCATGTATCCACTATCTTCCAATAATCCAATTAGGACATACATAACCATTATTAATGGCAAAAATGCTAGTACACTTCCTACTCCTCCAAAAACGCCATCTCCTATAAGATTAACTAGTATATCTGGAGCCCCTATATTTGCAAGCATATTAGATACACTATCTCCAAGACTTCCTATTAGCCCATCTACTATATCCTGAAGTCCCGCCCCTACTATAAATGTAATTTCATATAATATATACATAATAACTGCAAATATAGGTATTCCTAAAAACTTATTTGTTACTATTTTGTCTATTTTATCTGTAATTGTTTCTTTACCATTTTCTTTTCTAACTATAATATTTGAAACCAAACTTGATATAAAAGAATATCTTTCATTTACTATAGCCATTTCTCCTTCAAAACCAACCTTTTCTTCTATTTCTTTATTACAAAATTCAAGCTTATCATTAATCGATTTATTCTCAGAAACTTTTAGTTCATTTTTAATATGCTCATCATTCTCTAATAACTTTATAGCTGCCCATTCTGAAGTAAAATTAGTATTATTTGCATTTTTTTCTATAGTTTTTGCTAAAGCTTCTATCTCATCATTTATACTTTCACCATAATCTATTTTAATTTTTGAAGGTTTTATGTCCTCACTAATACTAATTTTTATTAACTCTTCGATTCCCTTTGATTTTAAAGCAACTGTAGGAATTACTGGAACTCCTAATTTTTTAGCAAGCTCTTTTATATTAATTTCTATTTGCTTATTTTCTGCCTCATCCATCATATTTAATGCTATTACAACCTTAGCTCCCATTTCCAATAACTGAATGGTAAGATATAGATTTCTCTCAATGTTAGTTGCATCTATTACATTAATAACTACATCAGGTTTATCATTAACTATATAATTTCTCGCAATAACCTCATCTTCTGAATATGCTCCTAAACTATAGGTTCCTGGCAAATCAACTACAGTATATTCTTTACCTTGGTATTTCAATATACCTTCCTTTTTTTCTACTGTAACTCCTGGCCAATTACCTACATGCTGTCTTGCTTTTGTTAAAATATTAAATAAACTTGTTTTCCCACAATTAGGATTACCAGCTAATGCTATTGTCTTCATTTTACTCCCCTTCTGATATTGAAACTTATTATCAATAATTTGCTAAATTGATATCATTACTTTTTGTGCTATACTTTTATCTATAGCAAATCTACTTTCATCTATAGCAACTATTATGCTTCTTCCATCATTTTTAATTATTCTTATCTTATTTCCTGATATAAGTCCTAGTTCACTTAATCTTTTCCCTAGACCATCTTTCATCGAAATTGATTTAACTTCAACTTCTTTACCTTCATCTGCTAAGTTCATTGGCAGTATCATATAACCACCTCTACTCTCCAGCTACTACCATAGCTTCATTTTTTCTTAACGTTAGCTTATATCCTCTTACTAGAACTTCCATCGGATCACCAAAAGGTGCTCTCCCAGTAACTTGAAGCTCTACTCCTGGTGTTATTCCCATATCCAAGAGCTTTCTTCTTACTGGACTATTTTTTTGGATATTGTTAACTTTCATCTTCTCTCCAACCTGTAATTGATCCAAAGTACTCATAACTACCTCCCAATTTTATTTAATAATTCATAACCTTTTTTAGTTATTTCCCAATCTACCTTATCATTTAATTTCTTAGTACTACATCCACAAGAACACTTCTCGCATGCAGACATATCACATGATATTTTCGCAATATAGCCCATATTTATAAGCTTATTTTTAAAATCATCAACCATAGATTCCTGAAGATTAAATTCTCTAGCTATTACTCTACTAGAAAAATTACCTTCCCTGTTAATAAACTCTAATACTTTATTTAACATTAACTCACTCCCTTTGGCATAGATGCTTGATTTTTCTTCTCGTTATTGATATTGTACATCAACTGATAACTAATTTCAACTATTTCTTTTGATTTTTATTTTATTCATAAATATACAAACTTCTATAATTTTTACTACAAATTATTAAGAGTAAAATTTATTATTTAGCCAATACTATATATATACTTAAATGCAAGGAGAGATTAATAATGTCAAGTAGAACTGGTACAGTAAAATGGTTTAACACTGAAAAAGGTTATGGATTTATTTCCGGTGATGATGGTAATGATGTTTTTGTGCATCATTCCCAATTAAAAACCCAAGGTCCTAATAAAGATTTACAGGAAGGCGAAAATGTATCTTTCGATGTTGAAAATGGAGAAAAAGGGCCTATGGCTGTAAATGTTCAAAAGTTATAATAAAGAAGCTGTCTCAATTTTGAGACAGCTTCTTTATTATAAAAGTAGATGCCAAGAACCAACATCTAGCCACTTTTCTTGTTTATACCCAACTTCTTTATAATAAGCTACGTTTTTGAAACCAAATTTTTCATGTAATGATACACTTACATCATTTGGCATAGTTATTACTGAAACAAGTGTATGTATTCCCGCTTCTCTACATCGCTTCAACAATTCTTCCATTAACTTAGTTCCTACTCCTTTTCCTTTTTCATTAATATCTAAATATATAGTTACTTCTTTAGTTAAATCAAAGGCAGCTTTTGACCTCCATTCACTAACATATGCATAACCTATTACTCTATTATTTTCTTCATATACAATCCAAGGATCTCTATTTATATGCTTTTTAATTTTCTCTTTCATATCATTTAGCTCTATTTTTTCCATATCAAAAGTAATACAAGTATTCAATATGTAATAATTATTAATCTTCGCAATATCTTTTGAATCTTCTATCTTAACATTCCTTATCATACTTATCCTCCTTTTCTAATATAAGTATACCAAAAATTAAAGGTTGTAGAAAAATCATTTCTACAACCTTTATTCTTTTATCGACTTTATTGCTTCTTTAACAATATCAATTTCGATTTCTTCTGTATTATCTACATTAACAATTAAAGTCTCCCCTCTTACTCCTAAATCTAAATTTTTTTTATTAATTAAATCTAATCTTTCCTTAAATATTGTCATTCCCTCATCAAATATTGATATCCCATCATCAACTTCTCTACCTAAACTATTAGAATTAACTGTAACTACTAATTCAACTCCATATTCATCACAGCATTTTATTAAAAACCGCTTAAATATATCTTTAATTTCTGGAACTATAGTATATGCAGTTATATCAAATTTATTTTTTCTTAGCAAGTCAACTAAATATTTACCCATTATATCTTCTTCTTCTCCTGTATATCCCTTATCACTTATTACGATAACACACGCCTTATACATAACTCCTCCTATTTAACTGTTACTTTACTACTATAATACTTAATTTATTAATAAATTATGTTATTGTATCCACATTCACTTAATTCTTTTTCTTTTATTAATAAATAGTCTTCTATAGCATTTATATTTATGAAAACATCTTCATTTCTTGGAAAAATATATCTCACACTTATATTACTATACAGGTCATCAAAAGATTTATTTCCATTCTCTATCATCATTTTCAAATAAGGTAATACAGCCTTATCATATATAGCGCAAAAACTTTGAATTTTACTCATTGCAAATGGTACCAATACTTGTTCTTTAAAATTAATTATGCCCATATAATCTAAAAATCTTTTGCTTATTAACGGCATATTACATGAAAGCACTAATGCCTTCGAATTTCTAATTTTATTTAATGCTTTATAAATACTAATCATAGCTATCATTTCTGAACTTGTAACCTTTTTCTCTTTGTTATAATACCTTAACATTTCATTAGCTTGATTTAAAATTATTATTTCATCATAATTGCTTACAGACTCTAAAATAATTTCTAAGTATCTCCTGTCTTTGTACTCACTTAACTTTTTACCCCTCATCTCCTTATTTATCTCAGCCATGCCATAAAGAATTATTGCAGACTTTCCAATTTTCATTTTTATCACCCTTTGTTATTATTTATTTTCTCCCCCAATCCCCTACATCGTTAATTATTTTATATTATCTCCAATATATTTTTTTTACCTTTGTACAAATTAAAAATTTCTGGAACATTATATACATATTCTTAATTTGTAAATATATTCAAACAAAAAAGATCCTATAATAAATTTTCTTTACTATAAGATCTTATAATTACCTTAACTTGTTATTCTATCCTAAAATTCTTCTAGCTCTACCAATTTTACTCCAAGGAACATTTACTATTCTAACATTTGAACTACTATTTGGAGCTTCTATCCATTGTCCATTTCCTATATACATTCCAACATGTTCTAGACTTGAGTAAAACAACAAGTCTCCTGGTTTTAAATCTGAAAGTGAAACTTCTGTTCCATCTCCTATCTGATCCCAAGTGGTTCTACCTATCGATATGCCAGCTTGTTTGTATCCCCATTGCATAAGTCCTGAGCAATCAAAAGCTCTATATCCCTGATTTGCATAACTTGCAGCTCTATTATAAAAACCCCCTGCTGCTTTAATCGGATATAAGCTCCTAAGGCTATTTAAAAGAGTTGTGGTTAAGGACTCACCATCTCCTCCCCAAACATAAGGACTTCCTAATTGCGATTTCATAGCATTAAATATTGAGTAGAACGTTGATGTATTATTTGTATGTTCATCACTAGTACTAGAATTTGCAACCTTAATATACTCACTGCTTACATATCCAGCTTGTCCATTAAAGTTTATCTTAATCCACTGTCCACTCTTACCTGTTATATTAACTATTTGATTATTTAATAAATATCCTAAAACTGTTGAATTTGTGCCTGCACTAGATCTTACTCTTAAATTGCTAGTTATATTTATAACCTGCCCTTTTTGATTAGATATAACTTCTTCTGAATGATTTGTGCTATCACTTGAACCAGATGTCTCTCTTACATAATCTCCTGATACATATCCTGTTACTGAACCTGTTCTTATATTATACCAATTTCCACTCTTTCCTATTATATCAAAGCCTTCACCGTTTCTTAAAGAACCTATTACTTTCGAACTTGTGCTTGCTGATTGTCTTATGTTTAAGCTATTTGTTATATTGGTTACTTGTCCTCTTCCACTCGCAGCTTGCTGAGGAGTACTGCTAGGAACAGAGTTTCCTGATACTTCTTTTACATAATCTCCTGATACATATCCTGTTACCGAACCTGTTCTTATATTATACCAATTTCCGCTCTTTCCTATTATGTCAAAGTTTTCACCATTTCTTAAAGAACCTAATACTCTCGAACTTGTGCTTGCTGATTGTCTTATGTTTAAGCTATTTGTTACATTTGTCACTTGTCCTCTTCCACTTGCTGTAAAATTTTCTTGTGTTTCAGCTTTTGTATTTACTGGTGTTGCATTTTCTTTTTGAACATATTCTTTTGAAACATATCCATCTGAATTGTTAAAGGAAATTTTATACCAATCTCCATTTTCACCTGTTATACCAACTTCTTGTCCGTTTAATATATAACCTAAAATAGATGAAGAAGTAGAAGGACTTGTCCTAACTCTTAAATTAGATGTTATATTAACTACTTTTCCTTTTACCCCAGATTTTACTTCAACTTGTGGTTTAGGTTTATTTTGTATACTTGAACTATCTACTTCTTTTACATATTCACCATTTATAAAACCTATTGTGTTTTGTGATTTTATATTATACCAACCATTACTATTTGATATAATCTCAAATGTATCACCATTTCTTAATGATCCAATTACAGCTGAACCTGTGCTTGCTGATTGTCTTATATTTAAACTACTTGTTATATTTATTACTTGTCCTTTTTTTTCAGATGTAACTACAGTATTTGAAAGAGATTCATTTAAATTTATATAATCTTTTGAAACATACCCTTCTCTCCCATTAAAAGATATCCTATACCAGCCACCTTTTTCTGAGTTAACCTCAATTTCTTGTCCATTATATAAATATCCAATAGTATCATAGTTAGTTCCTGCATCTGAACGAACTCTAAGATTAGTGCTTATATTAACCACTTTTCCTTTAGTAACACTTTTTAATGCCATACTACTTTTAGTTAACTCGCCAGTTTTAATATTACCAGCATTGTTTTCAGTTGCATGTACAGTATTGCTAGATAAACTTATCCCTCCTGCAATTGCCGATGATGCAACTACAAGTTTCATTATTTTATTTCTTTTCATAACTTATCTCCTTCAATCTGTAATACTTAATATATATCAATTTCACTTTACAAAAAGTCACTTATTATTCATATATGAATATATTATACCATATTATTCTTTTTCTAACCTTATTATCGAATAATTTACCAAAAAAATAAGACCCTTTTGACAAATTTCTCATTTTTCAAAAAGGTCTTAAAAAATTAATATCCTATAAACTTTTTATAATATCTATATTTCTCTAGTTTTTCTAACTTCAGGTTCTACCTTAAATATTGCTACAGATACTCTCTTATAAACTAAGAACGTAATAACAGAAACTAGAACGGCCTTAACTCCATTAAAAGGTAATAAACCTGCAGTAACATAATTCATCAATTGTGATGGTTCCATTGCCATACCATAAGCAGGTAATAAGAAATATACATTAGCTACTATTGCAAATACCTCCATAAATAATGCCCCTACTATCATACCAATAACAGCATTTTTTTTGCTCTTTCTTCTATTGTATATAATTGTTGCTGGTAAAATAAATGATATTCCAATTATAAAGTTAGCAACTTCTCCCACTCCACCAGTTTGAGTACCTCTAAGTAGTAAGAACAATAATATCTTTATTCCTTCAATAACTATTCCAGCAATAGGACCAAATGCAAAAGCACCCATAAGTACTGGCAATTCACTAATATCCATCTTTAACCAACCGAAAGCAGGCAATATTGGAACTTCAATATACATTAGAATCACTGCTATAGCTGACAATAATGAAATTTTAATTAATTTGTTTAATCGTGTGTTTAAATTATTCATTTTAACCCTCCAATTTTTTCTCCTAGGGTGGATGTTAAAAACAAATAAAGCCCTGACATTCTACGTCAGGGCTAATGATAACAAATTCATTAGAATTATCTTTCTAACTATTGTATGTTATCTTCTCTCATCCAGACTATACTGTCGGCTTCGGAATTTAACCGAATCAACTAAAAACTTAGCTCGCGGGCTATACCGCCGGTGAGGACTTACACCTCGCCCTGAAGACTTTTTTGTTTATATTATACACCTATTTTAAAATTGTTGCAATATATACTATTCTATGTCTTTCATTGTTAATCCTATTCTCTTACGTTTAGTATCTACTTCCAATATCTTAACCTTAACTATGTCTCCAACTTTAACTATATCCAGAGGATGCTTAACAAATCTATCTGCCATTTGGCTCTTATGAACCAATCCGTCTTGGTGAACTCCTATATCAACAAATGCTCCAAAGTCAGATACATTTCTTACTGTTCCCATAAGAACCATTCCTGCTGATAAATCTTTAAGATCTACAACCCCAGTTTTTAAAATCGGCTTTGGCATTTCATCTCTAGGATCTCTACCAGGCTTTTGAAGTTCTTTAATAATATCCTTTAATGTTAATTCACCAATTTCAAAATCTTTTTCAATATTATTTAATCCTTTATTTTTTACTCTCTCTTCTATATCTTCTAATTTCTTATTCTTCAAATCATCAGCTGAGTATCCTAATATCTCCATAAGTTTTTTTGCTTCACTGTATGACTCTGGATGAACTGATGTATTATCTAAAGGTTCTTTACTCTCTGCTACTCTTAAAAAACCTGCACACTGTTCATAAGCTTTTTGCCCTAATCTTTTAACTTTTAAAAGTTCTTTTCTACTTTTAAATCCACCTTGTTCATCTCTATAATCTACAATATTTTTTGCAATAGCTGCATTAATACCTGAAATATATGTTAGTAATGATGGTGTTGCAGTATTTAAATCAACTCCAACTTTATTTACCGAATCTTCTACTACTCCTTTAAGAGATTCTTCTAATCTCTTTTGGGTAACATCATGTTGGTACTGTCCTACTCCTATAGCTTTAGGATCTATCTTTACAAGCTCTGCTAGTGGATCTTGAAGTCTTCTACCTATTGATATAGCGCCTCTAACTGTTACATCAAGATCAGGATATTCTTTAGTTGCAAGTTCAGAAGCTGAGTAAACAGAAGCTCCAGCTTCTGATACTATGACATATGCTAATTCTTTACCAGTATCTTCTTTAATCTCTGCAATCATCTCAGATATAACTTCTTCTGATTCTCTTGAGGCAGTTCCATTACCTAATGATATAACATCTACATCGTATTTTTTTATAAGAGCTTTCAAAGTCTTTTTAGTTCCTTCTATATCTTTTCTTGGAACAGTTGGATATACCGCAACATTTTCTAAGAACTTTCCTGTTGCATCTAAAATAGCAACTTTACACCCAGTTCTAAACCCTGGATCATATCCCATAACTACTTTCCCTTTTATAGGAGCTTGCATTAATAATGCCTTTAAATTTTCCTTAAAAACCATTATAGCTCCAACTTCACCCTTATCAGTAAGCTCACTTCTAATTTCTCTTTCTATTGATGGAAAAACCAATCTCTTATAGGCATCTCTTATAGCAAGCTTTAATTTTTCGTCTGTAGTTTCATTCTTTTTAAGAAGCTCTCTCTCCAAATAGCTAATTACTTTATCTTCACTTAAAGTAACCTTTACAGAAAGAATCTTTTCTTTTTCTCCTCTATTTATAGCCAATATTCTATGAGGCGGGATCTTCTTTACTTCTTCACTATAATCATAATACATTTCATAAGGAGTTGGTTCTTCTGATTCACCTTTTGACTCAATGTAACCTTCTCTCATTACTAATTCTCTTATGAACTTTCTATATTTTGCTTCTTCTGAAATTCCTTCAGCTATTATATCTAAAGCTCCTAAAATTGCATCTTCAGCTTTTTCAACGCCTTTATCTTCACTTACATATTTTAAAGCTTCTTCTTCCAAATCTCCCTTAAACTTTCCCTCAAAAATCAAATTAGCTAATGGCTCTAACCCTTTTTCCTTAGCTATAGTTGCTCTAGTTCTCTTCTTAGGTTTGTAAGGTCTATATATATCTTCAACTTCTGTCAAGGTTTCTGCTTTTCCTAAAGCTAAAGTTATTTCTTCTGTAAGTTTTC
>NZ_SULK01000015.1:35980-50881 GCF_007115085.1 Clostridium sp. HBUAS56017
CTTGTTCTTCAATAAGTCTTGATACATCAGACTTTCTTTCTTCTAAGTTTCTTAAATATGATAATCTTTCAGCTAGCTTTCTTAGCACTTCATCTGAAAGTCCACCTGTCTTTTCTTTTCTATATCGAGCAATAAATGGTACAGTATTACCCTCATCTAACATTTCAATAACATTATTAACTTGACCAAGCTTTAATTCTAATTCTTTAGCCAATCTTTCTTCTATTTTTATCATAAGTCCCTCCTTATAAAATAAACGCAATACTTCTATTATAAACTTTTTTCTATTTTAAATAAATAATTTGTAAATTAATTCATATTAACTCTTTCATTATCTTTTATATTATGTAACCTTCTGATATAATTTAACTGTAAATATTTTACAGTAGGTGATTGTATGAATAAAATGATTTTAAAAACCGTTTCTTTATGTTTAGTTATTTTAATCCTACTTCTTGTACTGGATTACTTCAAGATTATTACTTTTACAAAAGTCATTAGAGAAATTCTTTCTTTACTTACACTTATACTGACAGTTTTTTCATCAACAGCAGTAATCTGTACAAGTAAATCTGGATTAAACAAATTTCTTAACTACATTATTTTATCTTCTATAACCCTTGGACTAGTGATTTACATTATAAATGGCGAACTTAATAATATACTTTATGTATCCCTCCTGTTTACTACTATATACGCCCTTATGGACATGCTATTTAAAAGGCCAGCATAATCTATTCATATTGTTTCCTCTAAATTAATATTATTAAGTAAAATACTAATTTGAGGAAACATAATGAAAAAATTATATTTTACCATCACAATCATTTCATTGTTAGGCTTAATGACATCTGCATTTCTAAAACTTTCATACTACGAATTTAAACCTTGGAATGTGAAAAGTACTATTGAACATTTTTCATCAAAGGATTTTAAAGGAAGGCTTGCAGGAACTGAATCTAATAAAAAAGTTGGAGCCGAAATTGAAAATACTTTTAAAAAATATAACTTAAAGCCCTTTGAAGAAGATTTTAACGTTAAGGTCCCTCTTCCAAATGATAAAAAATGTTCTTTACAATTACTTAACGGCTCAGCCGTCATTAAAAATTTTATTCTTGGTGAAGATTTTAAGGAAGATTTTCTTTCTTTTAGAAATTCATCTATAGATTTTTCAAAAAAAGATAGAATTGATATATACCCTAAATCATTTTCTATTTTTAAAGATAACATAGAGTATCTATTTTATGTTAATTTTGATAAAAACTTTTCATTTAGAAGCTCTTTTTCTCCAAATTCAAAATATGGATTTGTAATTGAAATTAATACTTCTACATTCAACTCTCTATTAGATTCACTTAGAGAAGGATATACTTTACATGTTGATCTTCCTTACTCAGTCCATGAAGAAAAAGTTTGTAATATAGTTGGAAAGATAGAAGGTTCTTCTGACTCATTGCCACCCCTTATACTCACTGCTCATTATGATCATATAGGTACTGACTCTCTAGGCAATGTTTATTATGGTGCTTTAGATAATGCTTCTGGTATTTCTTTTTTATTAGAGCTTGCTAAAAGCTACTCTACGTTAAAAGCACCAAAAAGAGATATAATTTTTGTTGCTTTAAATGGAGAGGAAATAGGACTAACGGGATCTAAATACTTTGCTAGTGAATACAAAGATACTTTGGCTGGAGCTGAAGTAATTAATTTTGATATGATAGGTGTAGATAATGTACCTATAACGTTAATGTCAGGAGAAAATTCTACTAAAGATTCTTCTAAATTATTAAGTTCTCTTGAAAACATATGTAACATAAAAAAGCTTAAATTTGCTAAATCATATCAGAATTCTAGTGATCATGCCGAATTCGTAAATAATGGTTTTGATTCATTAACCATATCAAATTGTGATTTAACTAATATCCACACACCTAGAGACACTGTAGACAAAATTTCTACAAAAGCAATTAAAAATACTTATGAACTAGTAAGATGTAAGATCATTGATTACGCTTATGACGATAAGTCTCTAATATTTTATAATAGCAAAACACTATTATTTTTTTCCTTATCATCCTTTTCATTAGTTGGTTTTAAATTAGCAAATTATAATAATAGAAAAAATACACCGACTATTTATAAGTCTTAATAAATAGTCGGTGTGTTCTATTTCATTAACCAATATATTTTGTCATTGCATATTTCAAATCCTAGCTTTTTTTGTAGACCTAGTGATTTTTCATTTTCTTCCCTCACTTCACCGTAAGGAATTCGGCCTTCTTTTAGAGCTTTATTAGTAGCTTCTGCTTGAAGAATTGTAGCTATCCCCATTCCTCTATATTCTTCTAAAACCTCTAAAAGCCCAATAGATCCTTCTTCATGATTTCCAATAAAGCCACATAACTTCTCATTAATAAACGCACCTAACATATTTTCACTTTCAATTCTTTCTTCTATGTATTCTTTCCCAACTAAATCTATACTAGAATAACTACTAACTACTATATCTAAATTTTCTTTTGTTAATTTTCTTACTTCTATTTCGCCTCTTGGTATCTCTATTAATAACTTCTTTGTCCATACTGAATAGTAACATGCTATATTAAAATTAGAATTGATTCTATTCTCTATAAGTTTACAACAAAAATCTTGATGGACTACAACCATTTCGGCTTCAAAGGGGATAAGCTTTATCATCCTCTCAGCTATTTCTAAATTTTCTGCTGATAACATATATATAAGGGAGTACTTATCTTGTATAAGTACTCCTTCTGAAGAAGCAAATAATATATCAACATTTCCTCTTCGTATGCATTCAATCATATCTACATTTAAAATATAGTTTTTATATAACATGCTATTTGCTATATCTTCACTCATTTCTCTCCCCGCTTCACTCTTATAAATTAAAAAATCCTGTAGAATTCTTTTAAATAATTCTACAGGATTTTTTTATGGTTCTTCGTTCATTATCCCTAACTTATCAAATATGATAAATAATATACTTATTATCATACCAACAATTGTTGCAAGTCCCATTCCCTTAAATTGAACTGACCCTATTGATAAGGTAATACCACTTAATCCAACAATAAATATTATTGATGTAATAATTAAGTTTCTTGACTTCGAAAAATCAACTTTTTCTTCTATGAAAGTTCTTAATCCTGATGTAGCTATTGTTCCAAATAATAACATACTAATTCCACCTACTACAGGCATAGGTATAGTATTAATCAAAGCTGCCATCTTACCTGAGAACCCTAATATAATTGACAGTAAACCAGCCCCACAAATAACATAAACACTATATACTTTTGTTAATGCTAGAACTCCAATATTTTCTCCATAAGTTGTTGTTGGTACTGATCCAAAAAATCCTGATAACATAGTTGATAATCCATCTCCAAGTAACGATCTATTAAGTCCAGGATCTTTAGTTAAATCTTTTCCTACTATACTGCTAGTTACTTTTAAATGACCGATATGTTCTGCTATTACTACAAATGCTGCCGGTACTATCGTAATTATTGCTTGAACATCAAAATGCGCTACTTTTATGTTAGGTAGTATAAAGAATTTCGCTTCCATTACTGGTGTAAAATCTACTAATCCCATAAAGCAAGCTGTTATGTACCCTACTATTACTCCAATAAGTATTGGAATAACTTTTAAAAATCCTTTTAACAATACATTACCTAAAATTACAGTTCCCAAGGTTACCATGGATACTATAACCCAAGTTCCATTAAATTCTGTAGTATTGCTTCCTCCAACTGGGAATCCTGCCATATCCGCAGCTGAACTTGCTAACTCTAGCCCTATTATAGTAACTATTGCCCCCATAGCTGCTGGCGGAAACAATCTGTTTATCCAACCTACTCCAAAATATCCTATAATAATTGCAACTATAGTAAATACACATCCAGTGGCAACAAATCCACTTTGGATAGTTTGAAAATCATAGCCTTGGCTCATTAATAAAAATACTGGTGCTAAAAAGGCAAAACTTGATCCTAAATATGCAGGTATTTTCTTTTTAGTTACAAATGCGTACAAAAGTGTTCCAATTCCATTAAAGAATAACACTGTTGTCGGATCTATCTTGAAAAGTATTGGTACCAAAACTGATGATCCAAACATAGCAAATAAATGTTGAATGCTTAGTGGTATAGCTCTCTTTAAAGGAACTTTTTCTGTTACATCTATGACTAACATTTCATCCTCTGACCTTCTTTTTTCTTCCATAAGTCTTCTCTCCTTATTTTTTTACACAATTTCTATTATAACTAACTTTTATCATATTATCTACACTAAGCAACAATATTATTTGCTTTCTAAATTTTTTATTATATCCTCTTTCTTTTAACTTTTTATATAGCAGAAAAGGCATAACTTAATACTCAATTTAAGTTATGCCTTGAAGTGCTTAATTACTATTTGAAAGGTACCCATTAATAAAATTATCTATTTCCCCATCCATAACAGCCGTTACATTAGATGTTTCAATATTAGTTCTATGATCTTTTACCATACTATATGGATGAAACACGTATGACCTTATTTGACTTCCCCATCCCATATCTCTAAGTTCACCTGTTAAATCTTCAATCTTCTCCTTATGAGCTCTTTCCTTTAATTCTATAAGCTTTGCCTTAAGCATAGCCATAGCAGTATCGCGATTAGAGAATTGACTTCTTTCATTTTGACATTGCACTACTATTCCAGTAGGGATATGCGTTATTCTTATAGCTGATTCCGTCTTATTAACGTGCTGTCCTCCAGCTCCACTAGCCCTATAAGTATCAACTTTTAAATCTTCTGATCTAATATCTATATCCTGATCTTTAGTAAGTTCAGGAAGCACTTCCACAGATGCAAAGGAAGTTTGTCTTTTTCCATTTGCATTAAATGGAGATATTCTAACTAACCTATGAATTCCCTTTTCAGCTTTTAAGTATCCATAAGCATGTTCACCCTTAATGCTTAGCGTAACACTTTTGATTCCAGCTTCTTCTCCATACAATAAATCCAAAGTTTCAACTTTATAACCTTTTTTATCACACCATCTAGTATACATTCTAAGGAGCATTTCAGTCCAATCATTTGCATCTGATCCTCCAACTCCAGAATGTAGTGTTAATATAACATTATTGTTATCATACTCTCCAGATAATAACAATTCTATCTTGTATGCTTGAATCTCTTTTTCCAGAGCTTTAATTTCATCAATTATCTCTTTTGCAGAATCTTCATCATCTTCATCCATTAGTTCTTTTAATACTTCTATATCTTCAACTCTTGAAACTAAATTATTGTGCCTATCTAACTTATCTTTTAATCTTTTACTTTCTTTAGTCACTTCTTCTGCTCTTTTAATATCTTCCCAGAAACCATTTTCCTGCATTTGAAGATCTAATTCATTTATCTTTTTTTCTAAAGCTTCCTTGTCAAAGTGAAGCCCCCATTTCTTTTATATTTTCTTTGATACTTGAAAGTTTACTCATCTCTTTTTCTAATTCAATTAACATATAAATTTCACCCCTCATTAATTAGAGGTTAACCTAATTAGGCTAACCTCTATTATTCATTATACTTCCCTACCGCAGCAGTTCTTATACTTTTTACCACTTCCACAAGGACAAGGATCATTTCTACCTATTTCTACTTTCTTTCTTACAGGTTCTCTCTTTGTTGATGGTGATTCTCCGTCACTAGCCCCTGCATGTGATGCACCTGTCTCTTGTACTACTCTTTCTCTTTCTGGAGCCTTCTCCATTTGAACATGGAATATATATCTAACTGTATCTAGCTTAATGCTTGCTATCATTTCATCAAACATTTCACTACCTTCCATTTGATAAGCTTGAACTGGATCTTGTTGCTTAAATGCCTTTAATCCCATTCCTTGCTTTAAATGATCCATATTATCTATATGATCCATCCACTTAGTATCAACATTTCTAAGAAGAATTACTCTTTCAATTTCTCTCATTCTCTCTGAACCAAATTCAGCTTCTTTTCCTTCATATATATCATTTGCTATAGATATATATTTATCTATAATTTCTTCATTAGAAAGATCCATAAGTTCTTCAATATCTACTTTGTTTGAAGGAATACAAATATCATTTAGATATGCAACTAATTTCTTCATTTCAGTTTCTATATCTTCAGATCCTTGCTCTACTCCATTTAAATGTACATTAACTGCATTAGTTATTATTTCTTTAGTCATATTTAAAATTTGTTCTTTAATGTCTTTACCTTCAAGAACTTCCGCCCTTTGACCATAAATAACTTCTCTTTGTACATTCATTACATCGTCATATCCTAGTAATGTCTTTCTTATATTAAAGTTATTACCTTCAACTTTCTTTTGAGCATTTTCTATTTGCTTTGTAATAACCCTATTCTCAATAGCATCATCATCTCCAAGTCCTAACTTTTCAACAATGCCTTGCATTCTATCAGACCCGAATCTTCTCATAAGTTCGTCTTCTAGTGATATATAGAATTGAGATGAACCTGGGTCACCTTGTCTACCAGAACGACCTCTTAATTGATTATCTATTCTTCTAGACTCATGTCTTTCAGTACCTATAATCTTAAGTCCGCCTACTTCTACAACATCTTCTCCAAGCTTAATATCAGTACCTCTACCAGCCATATTAGTTGCTATTGTAACCATACCAAGCTCACCAGCATGACTAATTATTTCAGCTTCTTGCTCATGATATTTAGCATTTAACACTTGATGAGGTATGCCTTTTTTCTTCAACACCTTAGAAAGTTCTTCTGATTTCTCTATACTTACAGTACCCACAAGTACAGGTTGACCTGTTTTATGAGTTTCTGCTATCTCATTAGCTATAGCATTAAATTTACCTTTTTCATTCATGTAAATTACATCTGATTTATCTATTCTTTGAACTTCTCTATGTGTAGGAACAACGATAACATCTAAACCGTAAATTTCTTGAAATTCACTAGCCTCTGTTAATGCAGTACCAGTCATACCAGATAATTTCTTATACATTCTGAAGTAATTTTGGAATGTAATAGTTGCAAGTGTTTTAGATTCTCTAGCAATCTTAACACCTTCTTTAGCTTCTATAGCTTGATGAAGACCATCTGAATATCTTCTTCCTTCCATAAGTCTTCCTGTAAATTCATCAACAATTACAACTTCTCCATCTTTAACCATGTAATCTTTATCTTTTTTCATAGTTACATTAGCTTTTAACGCTTGTGTTACGTAATGTTGAAGAGACATATTATCAGCATCAGCATAGTTTTCAACTTTAAATGTTTTTTCCGCTTTATGTATACCTGATTCTGTTAACATAACTGCTTTTGCTTCTTCATCAATAGTATAATCTTCTTCAGATTTTAAACTCTTTACAAAATAGTCTGCCACTTTATAAAATTCTGTAGACTTTTCTCCTGCTCCTGAAATAATAAGAGGAGTTCTAGCTTCATCAATAAGTATGGAGTCAACTTCATCTACAATACAGAAATTAAGTTCTCTTTGAACTCTTTCTTCTTTATATATAACCATATTATCTCTTAAATAATCAAATCCAAACTCATTATTTGTTCCATAAGTTATATCAGCACCATATGCTTCTCTTCTTTGATCATTTGTAAGACCATGAACAATAACGCCTGTTGTTAATCCTAAGAATTCATATACTTGCCCCATCCATTCTCTGTCTCTTGATGCAAGGTAATCATTAACTGTTATTACATGAACTCCTTTTCCACTTAAGGCATTTAAATAAGCTGGTAAAGTTGCAACTAATGTTTTACCTTCACCTGTTTTCATTTCAGCTATTCTTCCTTGATGTAACACTGTTCCACCAATTACTTGTTCTCTATAATGTTTCATTCCAAGAACTCTACCTGAAGCTTCTCTAACTACTGCAAATGCTTCCACTAGTATATCATCTAATGTTTCTCCATCTTCAAGTCTCTTTTTAAATTCTGAAGTTTTTGCCTTTAGCTCTTCATCTGTAAGCTTTTGCATCTCCCCATCTAAGGCTTCAACTTTATCTGCAATAGGCTTTATTTTATTTACTTCTCTTTCAGTATATGATTTAAATAAACCACCTAATAATCCCATAATTTCATCCTTTCAAAATTTATTCTCTGTATATTATGATAATAGTATACTGTGCATCTTTAAATTATAACATTTAACGCCGAGTATTATCAAGAAATATAGTTATATATTAACAAAGATTTATAAATTAGTCTAATCTTTCCCATATTTTGATAATAAAAAACCTATGGTTACCCATAGGTTTTACTAAATACTATCTATATTCTGGTTCTATCAAACCATAATTTCCATCTTTTCTTTTATAAGTAACGCTAACTTTATTTGTTTCTGCATCTTGATATACGAAAAAGTTATGTCCTAAAAGCTCCATTTGCAAAATCGCCTCATCAACCGACATTGGTTTCACATTAAAACTTTTTGTCTTTACTATCTTTTGCTGTTCTTCTTCTTCAACCTTTATATCACTCGCATTAAAGGATGGATATCTTAGTGATCCTCCTGTATTTTTTCTAGAAAGTTTTGTTCTCTGCTTTCTTATTTGTCTTTCTAACTTATCTTCTACTAAATCAATAGATTTATACATATCATCAGTACTTTCTTCGCTTCTTAATATAACTCCATTAAAAGGAATAGTGACTTCGATGATTTGTCTATTCTTTTGTACACTCAATGTTACTTTTGCTTCAACTTCCGGGCTAAAATATCTTTCTAACTTAGATATTTTTTTCTCAACACTTTCCTTTAGTGCAGATGTTAATTGAATATTCTTTGCCATTACATTTACTTTCATATTTCCAGCCCCTCTCATACGTTTAAAATTGTTTAAAACTTATATTATCTTCTTTTACTATATTTTAACCTTTTCTTAATAGAAACTCAATATTACTTTTCAGAATTTACAGAATATTATGTAATATTCTCTTTTCTATTCTCTCTATTTCTTTTATTTTCATATTTTTATGACAAGTTAGTTTATCTTTAACAAAAAAAATTTGCATATAATTAATAATAATAATTTAATATTATTACAAATTATATACAAACTTATAACTCTTATTTATTCAAATTTACATTAGTAAAGCTAGCTGACCTGGTCTTTGACCCCACACTCGCCTGCTGGAACTTTCGCTACCCAGATTTAACTTCTCACTACTAATCCTCTCAACTTTTATAGCTGGCAGGGCTTACTTCTATACCGCACCATGCTCCCTAGAACTTTGTCTAGCTTACGTGGATCGTTTTGCCTGCGACTAGCATCGACTTTCAACCACAGACCTAGCCTTACATTAATATTATATATGAGATTTAGCAAGAGTCAATGTTTTTATTTCTATAGCTCCACTTTCTTTTAAAACTCTTATACCTTCATTGATAGTAGACCCCGTCGTAATAACATCATCAATAAGTATAAATTTTCTACCCTTTACTTTACTTATATCTTTAACAGCAAATGCTCCTGCCATATTTTCAGTTCTTTCTTCTTTATTTAATGTTTTCTGTACCCTAGTATCTTTAATTTTCTTTAATGTATCTATAATTTTAAATCCATTTCTCCACCCGATCTCCTGAGCTAAATATTCACACTGATTAAATCCATATTTCTTTAATCGTTCTTTACTAATTGGTATAAAAGTTATATAGTAATCTCTTTCAAAACTTAAAATTTTCTCTTCAGCTAGTTTAACTAAGATTTCTCCAGCCGTAAAATCTTTTTTATATTTAAATTTTAATATTAATTCCTTAAGAACTCCTTTATAGTATCCAACACAAAGCTCTTTATCAAAACATGGCATTATATCATTTCTACAATTATTACATATACCATTAACTTCTTCTTTTCTACATATTATACATTTATCTTCTTTAGGATATATTAATTCTAAAACGCCTAAATATATATCTTTTAAAAAACCATAGAATTTCTTTTCCATATCATTTTGTTAAAATCTCTAGCCATGTCTTTTGCTTTATCCATATCCTCAGACACATCTTTTGAAACAAATAACATTTCTGGTACCACATCATTTATCTTAGAAATACTTCCACATAAATATATTAAATTTTTATAATTATATCTATTATTATCAGCAAAAAGAACTATAGCAGCTTCAAACCTTGAATCTTCTAACGAAACCTCCATATAATCTGTTATTATAAATATTGCCTTATCTTTTATTTTTAAACTGCTATTTATATATTTTTTCCTATCATCTTTTGAAAACTTAATTATTTTTGCTCCATCAAGTTTTAATTTATCTATATAATAATCATATACAGCTTCTAATTTCTCCTTATCTGGAACGAATATAACCACTCTCTTTTTTTCATCTCTAAACCATTTTAAATAATCATATAAAATGTATGGTATATCTTTATTTAAATCAATCCTTGTTGTAATCATTCTAGGCTCAACAATTAACATTTCTTTGCAGACACTTGCTAATTCAAATCTCTCTCCTATTTTTATAACAAGTTCAACTGTATATAATATAGATCTTTCTGATATTTCTAAGGTATTCTCATACGCACCCTTTAAGTTAAATTTGCTTAGATATGAATAACTTGTTATATCATCGAATATTGCTAACTTAAACTTTCTTTTAACTTTTGAAATATTTTTATAGTTCAAAAATAAAATATCTGAATCACCACTACCATCTTCTGTATATCCATAAGTAACATTTATCTTAAATGATTTTAATTTTCCAATTAATTCTTTAACTTCTCCGTCTTTGCCCCAAATGTAAAGTATTTTCCCTTCATCTTTAATCACTTCCAATATTATATCTACAAATATTAAAGATGAATTAAAAGGTATAGTAACAATAGACAAACTCTTCAATTTTTTTTTATACCAAGAACTAATTCTTTTTACACCGTGATTAAATTCTTCATAAACTATCATATCCTTTTTATTCATACATGCACCTTCCAGATTAACTTAAAGCATCGTTACATAACAAATCCTTTATCCTTAATTCCAATGTAGAATATCTCTCCATACTTTCAGTATTAGTTACCATGTACTGAAGAGCTCTTGAATACCCTACAACTGTTAACAATTCCTTCGCTCTTGTAATACCTGTATACAGTAAATTTCTATTCATTAAAAAAGGTGATCCCATAAAAGCTGGAATTATAACGACTTTAAACTCACTACCTTGACTTTTATGTATTGTTATTGCATAAGCAAGTTCTAATTCTTCCGTACTTTCTGAATCATAAACAACTTTTTTTTCATCATCAAACACTACGGTTAATGTGCGTCCATCTTCACTTATACTTTTGATAAACCCCATATCCCCATTAAATACGCCTTCACCTTCTATAGATTCACCTTCTGACAACAAACTCCATTTAATAGAATAATTATTTTTCGTTTGCATAACCTTGTCACCTTCTCTTAAGATAAGGTTTCTTTGCTTCTTTTCCTTTTTTTCTTTTGATGGTGGGTTTAATATTTCTTGCAATTTTTCATTTAAATTCAACACTCCAAGTATACCTTTCTTCATTGGAGTAAGAACTTGAATATCTTTTCTTTTATCCCAATTCCTATTAAAATTTGGCAATCTTCTATTAATTAAATCTAAAAGAACCTGTAGTATACTCTCCATATTATCTTCTTTAATAAAATAAAAATCCTTATCTTTTCTATTTAATAGAGGCATTTCCCCCTGATTTATTCTATGAGCATTTGTTATAATTAAACTTTCTGCTCCTTGCCTAAATATTTCTTTTAATCTTACAACTTTAATAAGTCCACTATTAATTAAGTCTTTAAGAACATTACCAGCACCAACTGAAGGAAGTTGGTCCACGTCTCCTACAACTATTAACCTAGTCCCTAACCTTATAGCCTTTAATAAATTATTCATCAAAAAAATATCTATCATAGATGCCTCATCTATAATTACTACATCTCCATCTAATGGTTCATAGGAATCATTACCTATATCTGTATTTTCTTCACCAGCTCCTATATCTAACAGCCTATGAATTGTCTTCGCTTCTCTGCCTGTAGATTCACTCATTCGTTTTGCTGCTCTTCCTGTAGGTGCTGCTAATAATACTTTCATTCCCTGGTTCTCATATATATCAATTATTGATTTTATTATTGTTGTTTTTCCAGTTCCAGGTCCTCCAGTAATAATCTCAATCCCATCAGTAAATGCTCCTATAATAGCTTCCTTTTGTGATGCTGCTAATCTAATCTCTTGCTTTTTTTCAAATACTTCTATTTCAAATTCTATATCAGTATTAATAGTTTGATAATTTTCTAATGACAGTTTAGCTATCTTTTCGGTTATTCCTAGTTCACTATAGTAATAAACAGGAATAAAAACAGCTTCTACATTATTAATTTTTTGTATTATAAGTTGATTTTCTAATGAGGCATTATATATATTCTCTTCAATTAGCTCTTCTTTAACTCTTATTAATTCCTTTGTTTCTTCTATAACTAATTTCTTAGGCATATATGTATTTCCAGAAGAACAAAATCTATTTATTATAAAATCAATTCCACTCTTTATCCTTGAATCTGATTCTCTATCTATTCCAATTGATTCTGCTAACTTATCTGCAGTTAAAAAACCTATTCCTTTTATCTCCTTACAAAGTATGTATGGATTTTTTTGTACTATTTCTTTAGCATTGGGTCCAAACTTTTTATAAATCTTCAAACATTGCCCATGACTTATCCCTTGCCCTTGAAAATATATCATTATATCTTTTAAATCATGTTGTTCTAAATATGACTCGCATATAATACTAAATTTCTTATCTCCTATTCCTTCAATTTCCTTTAATCTATTAATATTGTTATCAAGTACATCAATTGTATCTTCTCCAAAATGTTCTATTATCTTTTTGGCGGTAACCGGTCCAATTCCTCTTATGATTCCCGAAGATAGATATTTTTCTATTCCATCAATAGTATCTGGCACTATTTCTTCACATTTTGTTATACTAAATTGTTCTCCAAATTGTTTATGTACCTTCCATGAACCAGTTAACTTAACATGTTGCCCTTCTCTAAGAAAAGGTACTGTTCCAACAGCAGTAACTGTTTTATTATTTGAATTAACTTTTACAACAACATATCCAGTATCTTCACTTTTAAAAACAATGCCTTCTATAAAGCCTTCAACTACATCCATACTATCTCTTCTCCAAATCTTGTGCCTTTATTTTAATTTACTTTGTTTATTATAATTATAGCATAGGATATTAATAATTTGCCCATTAATCAAAAAAGGAACTGACTCAAAAATTTCTGAATCAGTTCCTTTTTATTATAATAAATTCTTGATTTCCTCAACCTTGTTAAGTTGTTCCCAAGGAAGATTTACATCTGTTCTTCCAAAGTGTCCATATGCTGCAGTTTGCTTGTAGATTGGTCTTCTTAAATCCAAGTCTCTTATTATTGCTCCTGGTCTTAAGTCAAATACCTTTTCTACTATTGAAACTAATGTTTCTTCATCAACTTTACCTGTTCCAAAAGTATCTATTTCTATAGATACTGGTTTAGCAACTCCAATTGCATAGGCTAATTGAATTTCAAGCTTATCTGCTACTCCTGCTGCTACTAAGTTCTTTGCAACCCATCTTGCTGCATAAGCTGCTGATCTATCAACCTTAGTTGGATCTTTTCCAGAAAATGCTCCACCACCGTGTCTTCCATATCCACCATAAGTATCCACGATAATCTTTCTTCCTGTTAATCCTGAATCTCCTTGAGGTCCACCAACTACAAATCTGCCAGTTGGATTAATATAATACTTAGTATTTTCATCTAACAATTCTGCTGGAATCACTTCATTTATAACATATTTCATTAGATCCTTTTCTATTTGTTCTAATGTAACATCTTCACCATGTTGTGTTGAAATAACTATTGCATCAATTCTTTTAGGTTTATTATCTTCATATTCAACTGTAACTTGAGTTTTACCATCTGGTCTTAAATAATTTAAAGTACCATTCTTTCTTACTTCTGTAAGTCTTCTTGAAAGTCTATGAGCCATAGCTATTGGAAGTGGCATAAATTCTGGTGTTTCATTTGTAGCAAAACCAAACATCATACCTTGGTCTCCAGCACCTACTGCTTCTACATCATCCTTTTCACCTTTTCTTGCCTCTAATGCTTCATCAACACCCATAGCTATATCAGCTGATTGTTCATCTATAGTAGTCATAACGGAACAAGTATCGCAATCAAAACCATACTTTGCTCTATCATATCCTATTTCTCTTACTGTTTCTCTAACAACTTTAGGAATATCAACATAACAGTTTGTTGTTATCTCTCCCATAACCATTACCATACCTGTTGTTGTACATGTTTCACAAGCTACCCTTGCATTTGGATCTTTTGAAAGAATTGCATCTAAAACTGCATCTGATACCTGATCACATATTTTATCTGGATGTCCTTCTGTAACTGATTCTGAAGTAAATAATCTTTTCATTTTCATCTTCCTTTCCTTGTTTTTCTACAATAAAAAAACTCTTCACAGAGAAGAGAATTGCAATAATCTCTCTCATCTCGTAGATATTAAACCTACAGGAATTGGCACCTTGTTATTTTAACAGGTTGCCGGGTTTCATCGGGCCCTTTCCCTCCACCTCTCTTGATAAGAGTTTTCATATTCTATTTAACTGTATTTTAGCATATTAATATTAAAATTACAACACTATAATTTCAACAAATATAACTTGCATAAAAAAAGCAAGAATATTCTTGCTTAAGTGGTGGATGAGGATGGATTCGAACCATCGAAGCAACTTGCAACAGATTTACAGTCTGCCCCCTTTGGCCACTCGGGAACTCATCC
>NZ_SULK01000015.1:50962-51268 GCF_007115085.1 Clostridium sp. HBUAS56017
ATATTCTATTGGAGCTGGCAATAGGAATCGAACCTACAACCTGCTGATTACAAGTCAGCTGCTCTACCGTTGAGCCATGCCAGCATAATATGGTTTAATTTTTCTAACTTTGTTATAAAGAATATATAATTATTTAAATGGTGGGCACAACAGGGCTCGAACCTGTGACCCCCTGCTTGTAAGGCAGGTGCTCTCCCAGCTGAGCTATGCGCCCATTTAAATGGTGGATGAGGATGGATTCGAACCATCGAAGCAACTTGCAACAGATTTACAGTCTGCCCCCTTTGGCCACTCGGGAACTCATCC
>NZ_SULK01000015.1:51349-125640 GCF_007115085.1 Clostridium sp. HBUAS56017
TTATATATAACTTTTAATGTCGACACTTATTGAAAGCACTCGAACCAACAATAGTTAGTATATATTTAAAGACTGTTTATTTCAACTCTCGAATACCACCTTTTAAAGAAATTAACTCTATAATACTAACTCATAATATATTTTTCTCAATATTAATATCCAATTTACATTTTTATATCTATTCATTGTATATTTGCAAAATTAATATAAGGATCATAAATGCTCCTTATTGTTTTATAATCTTTTGATGATAATCTTTTATTTAATATTTTAAATATTTCCTCTGTCCCTCTCTCTTTATCTTCATCTTTCTCTTCTTTTCTTATCTTATCAATATCTACTTCTGACATATTTTTAATTATAGCTTGAACTTTGTTTATATTCTCTTCCGTCATACTACTTTCCATTGTTTCTTTACTCACTTTAAATATTGATTTACTCTCATTCACTTTTGTATTTAAATTGTCAATATTTACACTATTGTCTACATTATCGTTGAAAATTTCCTTTGACTTTTCTTCTACACTATAATTACTACTTCTTTTTGGCTCCCAAACCGCAATAGTATATATAGTTACTCCCAATGATATTAACATTAGCAATCTCAGTAAATTCTTCACTTTACCAACTCCTTTATTTTGATTTATTTCCACTATTTGTTTTTTTATACTTTCAAATACTATTTTACACTTCTTATTCATATATTTAGTCATAGGGGGTGTAAACGCGTGGTAAAAAGAAAAATTCATTATAAATCTGCACTGTCTTATTATGAAATTGCCGAGGGGATACGTGATTTTATAAGAGATGATTCCATAATTGTTTGTATAGGTACCGACAAATGTATAGGTGATTGTCTTGGCCCATTAGTTGGAACTATCTTAAAAGATAATCTATTTCCTCTTCCTATATATGGAACAATAGAAACTCCTATTCACGCATTAAATATTGATGATCGCTTGGAACAGATAAATAAACTTCATCCTAATGCATGTATAGTTGGCATAGATGCTTGCTTAGGTGAAACAAAATCAATAGGAGAAATTCATACAAGAGATTATGCTATTCATCCTGGTAAAGGCGTTGGCAAATCACTTCCTGATGTTGGCATGGCATCTATCATAGGTATTGTTGATACTAGTGATAACGCTGATTTTTTTTCTTCTCGCTCAATTAGATTATCATTAGTTTTAGATATGGCTAGAGTAATCTCCAAAGGAATCCTTCATGCATATTACTGGAACAAAGGTATAAATGTAATTATATAAACAAAAAGATTGGAAATATATATAATTTCCAATCTTTCATTCTATTCAAAAATTAATGTGATTTCTTGGGAGTTTTCTGAAAAATCCAACTTATCTAACAAACTTAGCATCTTTCCTGTGCCTTCTACAACACATTCAACTGAATCTTCTGCTACATATACGCTAACACCAGTTTCGAATTCAATAAGCTTATCTAGACCATCTAAAAGGGCTCCTCCACCAGTCATTAGTATACCTTTCTCCATTATGTCAGCAGCTAATTCTGGAGGACTGCTTTCTAATACAGCTTTTACGCTTTCAACAATCGTGTACGTAGATTCTTGTAAGGCTTGCCTAATTTCATCGGTCGATACTTCTATCTCGTCAGGTAATCCACTTACTAAATTTCTACCTTTCATTGTAGTGATAAGATTTCTATTTCCTTTGAAAGCAGTTGCTACATTTATTTTTAAGTCTTCTGCTGTCTTTTCTCCAATCATTATTTTATACTTTGTTCTAATGTATTTAATAATTGCTTCATCAAACCTATTTCCAGCAACCTTTATTGATTTTCTTACTACAACTCCGCCCAATGAAATGATGGCAATATCACATGTTCCACCACCTATATCAACAACCATAGCTCCATTAGGTCTTGTAACTTCAATTCCAGCTCCAACAGCTGCTGCTAATGGTTCCTCAATAATGTGAACTCTTTTGGCTCCCGAATTTCTTGTCGCGTCTATAACAGCTCTCTTCTCAACTTCAGTTGCTTGAGAAGGAATACATACTACTACATTAGGTGCTACTATATTTTTCTTTCCAACTGCCTTTTTTATGAACTCTTTTAACATCTTTTCTGTTATATCATAATCTGAGATTACCCCATCTCTCAATGGACGTACTGCGACTATATTTCCTGGTGTTCTCCCAATCATTTTTCTAGCATCTTCGCCTACAGCTAAAATCTTATTATTATTTTTATTTATAGCTACAACTGAAGGTTCTTTAAGTATTACACCTTTTCCTTTTTCATATATCAATACAGTAGCCGTACCTAAATCAATTCCTAATTCTGCTCCCCTTCTTAAAAACCACATTTATTTCACTCCTAATATCTTTTTTACAGGAAACTACAATATTTTTGCAAATTCTCCCTAAAGATAATTATATATATTTTACTATTATCATTCAATAGCTTTGTATTTTAATTTTGTTGCTTTTCCACCTCTAATATGTCGTTCAGCTTTATTTAATTCCAAAACACTATGTGTTTCTTCTGCGATTCTGGAATTTATTTTAGGTAGTCTTTCAGTCATGTCTTTATGAATGGTACTTTTACTTACTCCAAAAACTTTTGCAGTTTTTCTAATTGTAGCCTTAGAATCAATAATGTATTGAGCCACCTGTAGTACCCTTTCTTCAATGTAGTCTTTCAAAATGCTGCCTCCTTAACTAACTATATTTATAATTATGCAAGCTTTATCTGTTAAATTACTTATTAATCAGTCACTTTCTTCAAGAAAATGACTGATTAATATTATTTGCATTTATTATTGCTTACTTTTGTACGAAAAATACTTCAATGGATCAACTTGTTCATTATTTGCGTTAAATACCTGTATATTTAGGTACTCTTTATTGTAATTATCACCAAATATTTTTACTGATGTGCCAACCTTTCCTATAACTGTTCCGCCAGTTACTTTATCTCCTTGCTTAACCAATGTCTTTGAATCTAAATTACAATATTTAGTCTTCATTCCATTTGCATGTTTAATTAATATAGCTATTCCTTCTTGCACATCACCTTGCCCAACATTTTCAACTACTCCATCAGCAGCTGCTTTAACATCTGATCCAACCTTAGCTTGAACATCAATACCAGATATAGTTCTTAATTCTTTATCATTTATTTTCACTGGTTTTGGATATGTGTATCCTCTTAATAACGCTCCTTCTGTTGGATTTTTAAACTTAACATTATTATTAGTTATCACTGCTTTAGTAGCATCCTTATTTTCCTGATTTTTTTGAGTATTTTCTACTCTTTCCGCATTAGGAACTTGACTACTAACATCTTTATCTTTATCATCAACATTTAAAGTAATTTCTTGTTTTTGATCAGCAACTTCAGATTTCGATTCTGAAGTGTTTGCTTTCTTAAAAGCAATTGTTGCTACTGTAGTTACTATGCATAAGCAAATAAACAATACAACGTAAAAGCCCTCCTTTCTAAAAAAGTCTTTTACCTTTTGCTTATAGTTTTTATCCATATAAACACCTCCTTTTTGTATTATTTCCTCAAATAATAAATTAATACATTATTTACATAATTTTATTGCACCAAATTTCTACAAAATAAATAAAAAGCTATTTGAAACAATTTCTATTTCAAATAGCTCTAAAAACATTCTCTCTTCATCAATTTTTCTTATAGTTAAATCTACTAATTATTATACTTAATTTTCTCTATTTCAATTCCATTATAATAATGTTTCAATATTTCCGTGTAGCCTTTTCCTTCTTTAGCCATTACATTTGCCCCCCATTGACTCATTCCAACGCCATGTCCATATCCTTTGCAATCTATCTTTATTGAAGAACTTCCAAATTCTAAAGTAAAATTAGCAGAATTGATATTAAATATTTTTCTAAACTCCACTCCTGATATTGTTATACTATCTATCTTAATTTCTTTTACTCCTCCCCCATCAGTTCTTGATAAAATGCTAATACTAGATTTTAAGTTTTTTTCATCTAATTTGACCTTAGGATATTTTTTTTTAATTTTTGATAAAAACTCTCCATTTTTAACTTCCGTAACAGTTTCAAATTTCTTCGCTATTTCTTCTCCATGACTATCTGTTGACTTCAAATATGGAACATTATCAGCAAATACATCTTCAGAATTTTCTGTTTTTCCTGAACTAATTGCAAAAAATTGAGGATGTTTAGCTATTTCCCCTTCATAAACAAGTACTTCCTCTTTTGTAGAATTTACAGCATTAAGTATTCTATTCCAATTCTTTTCCCCTTCTGATTTTGACCAATTATTCATTCTATCTTCTTTGCTCATATATACCTGACAATGAGTAGAATTACATATTTCAGCACCATGAGCTTCTTCACATGGTGATAATCGTCTTGAAAAATAAAATGTTCTCGCAGCTACAGCCTGAGCTTTTAATGCCTCATCTCCAAAATCTGCTGGCATCTCAGCTGCTACAACTCCTGCTACATAATCTTCTAAATTAAGTTCCACTATCTGTTGTTTTTTTGTATCATACATTTTCACTTTATCTGTTCCCTTAACTTCTATTCCTTCTCCTTTTATATATTTTATAGAATGATCATCTATCTTATACTGATTTATAATATTAGGTTTAATAACAAATATTACACAAAACAACACTAAAAAGCATATTATAAACCCTGTCATTGCGAAAATAACTTTAAATTTGTTTAACATTTCCCTTATGTGCACTAACTTTCCTCCTATACGAATCATTATTTTATTTATATGCTTATTTAATGATTCATATAACTTATTTTATTTTTTGTTAAGTTCAATAAAAAAAGGTATCTATACCACCTAAAGACAGTATAGATACCTTTTTTATTTACTGATTCTTATAATATCTGCACCCAAATTTTTGAACTTTTCTTCCACATTTATATAACCACGATCTATGTGATATATATCATTTATTTCTGTTTTTCCTTCTGCTATTAACCCAGCAAGAATCATTGCTGCTCCTGCTCTTAAATCTGTAGCTTTGACTTCACATCCAGTTAGATTTTGAACACCTTCAATAAATGCTGTTCTTCCATCAATCTTTATTTTACTTCCCATCCTTGCTAATTCTGCCACATGCATAAACCTGTTTTCAAAAACAGTTTCTGTAATTATGCTAGATCCATTAATAATGCTTAATAGGCTCATCATCTGTGGTTGCATATCTGTAGGAAATCCTGGATATGGCATAGTTTTAATATCAATAGGCTTTTTATCCCCTCTACCATCAACAATTATACAATCATCTTTTTCTGTAAATATGATTCCACATTCTTTTAATTTCTCTATTAACGGTCTTAAATGTTCTTCATTAACCCCATTGATTTTGATTATACTATTTGTTATTGCTGCCGCTATCATAAATGTTCCGGCTTCAATTCTATCAAAAATAGGTTTATAGGTGATTCCTTTTAATGTTTTCACCCCATTTATAACAATTTTTCCTGTTCCAGCACCATCTATATCAGCTCCCATCGATATTAGAAAATTTGCTAAATCCCATACTTCAGGTTCTTCTGCTGCATTTTCAATTATTGTTGTTCCCTCTGCCAGTACTGATGCCATCAATATATTTTCTGTAGCTCCAACAGATGGAAAATCCAAATATATTCTATTTCCTATTAATTTCTTTGCGCTAGCCTCAACAATTCCATGACCTATATTAACATCTGCTCCTAATGCCTTAAATCCTTTTAAATGAAGATCTATAGGCCTACTACCTATATTACACCCTCCTGGTAAAGATAATTTACAATATCCAAACCTAGCAAGCATTGGTCCCATTATTAAGAATGATGCTCTCATCTTTTTTATTAATTCGCTATTTGCATCAGCTGGTATAATATTCTCTGTATTAATGGTAAGGCTGTTATTTATTTTAGAAATGTTAATATCACAATTTAATTCATTTAACAAATTACATATTACATTAACATCTTCTAACATAGGAGAATTTTGTATTATAACTTTATCAGGACATAAAATTGTTGCCACTATTATTGGTAATACTGAATTTTTTGCAGAACTTATATTTACTTCACCACTAAGTTTATTTCCACCTTTTACTATTATCTTTTCCATATTTTCCTCCATAATGAATTGTTAGTATGTTGCAAATATTACTGGTGTCCCAATAATTAAGTAAGAGCCTGTATCATAACTACTTACTGCAAAATTTACCCTTTCTCCATTATATATATAACCTGTTCCAACATAACCATTATGGATTGCTAGGGTGTTTATGTTCGTAATCTCTTGTATGTTTTTTATATTATCTATTGTCTCTTCTATATTTTTTATTTTTCCCTTTATATATTGAAAATATCTTATATGAAAAATATTTTTAGTTTGCAATTTAGTCAATTCTTTCATCAAAAATCCTAAGTTACTATCTTTATTGTAATTTATGATTTTTATTTCCACCATTGTCTTGTTATTCTCCTCCCAAATAGAGGCTTGTATATCAAAAGTGCTAGTCCTACTACTTATCTCATCTTCCATAACATTACAATTAGCATTAGCAAAATTCTTATTTATATTTTTTACTATTTTCTTAATTTCTTCCTGTTTTGAATTATTTGTGTTATACCTTGCCATGACACCATTTTGTGTAAAATCGCAAGTTTTACAAATTCTACTTTCAACGTTAATTATTCCTTCATTCTGTTTCCCATATGAATATACTGACTCACTAAAAAAGGAAAATAAGAATACTAGAATAAGGCATATTTTATTTTTCATGTATACACCCCACCTTTCTTCTTTAATTATTGTCAGCTATCTTTTTTTTATTCATTTTATTTCTATACTATAATATATAAATTTTACGCTTTTTGGTGAAAATTAATTTTTTATAACAAAAAAGAACACTCCTATCTGGAGTGCTCTTTTAAATCTATTCTTGCTAAAGCTCTTGCTAGTGCTAATTTAGCACGTTGAACATCGTATTTAGAATAATCTTTTAACCTATTTTCTGCTCTTTCTTTTGATTCTAATGCTCTATCTAAATCAATATCCTCTGGAAGCTCTGCAGCATCACAACAAAATACTAATTCATTATCCTTAACATTAACTACACCTTTTGAAGTAAATAATTCAACCTTACTTCCATCATTTCCTTCAACAACTGTAACACAAGGTATTGTACTTGTGATTATTGGAGCATGGTTATTTAAAATTTCTAAACTACTATTTACTGCTTTTGAAGCAAATCTCTTTACATCATCTTTTTCCATAACCACTTTATTAAGAGTTATTATTTTTACTTTTAAGGTTTTGGCCATAATTATCAGCCCCTTATCCTAAAGTCTTTGCCTTTTCTACGGCTTCTTCTATAGTCCCTACAAATATGAAAGCAGATTCTGGTATATCGTCATGCTTTCCTTCTAATATTTCTTTAAATCCTCTTATAGTGTCCTTTACTGATACATATTTACCTTTAATTCCAGTAAATTGTTCTCCAACTGTAAATGGTTGAGATAAGAATCTTTGTATTTTTCTAGCTCTTGTTACAACAGCTCTATCTTCTTCAGATAATTCATCCATACCAAGAATAGCAATTATATCTTGTAATTGTCTATATCTTTCAAGTATATTTTTAACTTCTGTAGCAACATTATAGTGTTCTTCACCAACAACTCTAGGATCAAGAATTCTTGAAGTTGATTCAAGTGGATCAACTGCTGGATAAATACCAAGCTCCGCTACACTTCTTGATAAAACTGTTGTTGCATCTAAGTGAGAGAAAGTTGTTGCTGGCGCTGGATCTGTAAGGTCATCAGCAGGCACGTATACAGCTTGAACTGATGTAATTGATCCATGTGTTGTTGATGTAATTCTCTCTTGTAGTGCTCCCATTTCAGTAGATAATGTTGGTTGATATCCAACAGCTGAAGGTATTCTACCAAGTAGAGCTGATACTTCTGATCCAGCTTGTGTAAATCTAAATATATTATCTATAAATAGAAGTACGTCTTGACCTTTATCTCTGAAGTATTCTGCCATTGTAAGTCCAGTTAATGCAACTCTCATTCTTGCACCTGGTGGTTCATTCATTTGTCCGAAAACTAGAGCTGTTTTTGAAATAACTCCTGAATCCTTCATTTCATGATATAAGTCATTACCTTCTCTTGATCTTTCTCCAACTCCTGTAAATACAGAAAGTCCACCATGTTCTTTTGCTATATTGTTAATTAACTCTTGAATTAATACAGTTTTACCAACACCTGCTCCACCAAATAGTCCAATTTTACCACCTTTTTGGTATGGTGCAAGTAAGTCTATAACCTTAATTCCTGTTTCAAACATTATAGGTTCAACTGATTGATCTTTAAAACTTGGAGCAGGCCTATGTATAGGATAAGTTTCTTTACTATTAACTGGTCCTTCATTATCCACAGGATTACCAAGAACATTAAATAATCTTCCTAGAACTTCTTCTCCAACTGGTACTGCAATAGGTTTTCCTGTATCTATTGCTTCCATACCTCTTCTTAATCCTTCTGTTGCTTCCATAGCTATGGCTCTAACTATGTCATCTCCCATGTGTTGTTCTACTTCTGCTACTAAAGTCTCTTCTCCCATTTTAATGTCTATAGCATTATATAGGTTAGGAAGAGAATCAGAATCAAATTTAATATCAATTACTGGTCCAATTACTTGGACAACTTTTCCATTCTTCCCAGGCATCTAAAGTACCTCCTTACTAATTTTGAGCCTCTGCTCCACTAACTATTTCAGTAATTTCTTGTGTTATAATTGATTGTCTTATTCTATTATATTTCAAATTCAAGTTTTCTAATATATCATTTGCATTGCTTGTTGCTCCATCCATTGCAGTCATTCTTGAACTTTGTTCACTGCATTTTGAACTAAGCATAAGTCTTCTTAACTTTCCTTTAAGATATACTTCTAAGGAATCTGTTAGAACTGTTTCATAATCTGGTTCAACAATTTGATCTACAGAAGTTCCTTCTAGTTTTTTAACTGGTAAAAGTAGTTCATCTTTTACTTCTTGCTTTACAGAAGATTGAAATTCTGTATAAACAATATGAACTTCTGAAACTTCCTTTGAATTATAAAGAGACAATGCTTTTTCACAAATGACTTTAACTTCCTTTGCAGTTGGAATATCAGGAATATCAACATATTCAGATACTGTTTCAAAACCAGCTCTTTTAACATAACCAATTCCTTTACTTCCAACGGTAATTACGCGAGTATTATTCATATCATTTTCAACTAAATTCTCAAGAAATGTAACTACGTTATTATTATATCCACCACATAATCCTTGATCTGAAGTCATTACTATATATAATTTTTTTTCGCTATTATTACCAGAAAAATAAGGACTTACGAAATCAGATTCAGCTGATGCTAGCGATCTAACTATTTGTTCAGCTGCTTTCATGTACTCTTCATTAGCACTTAATTCCATCCTACATCTTCTAAGCTTAGAAGTGGCAACAAGCCCCATGGCATTTGTTATTTTCTTAGTACTTTGTACTGATTTCATTCTTCTCTTTATTTCTATCAGTCCTGCTGCACCCATAAGTCCACCTCCTAAAGAATTGCATAGCTTTGTTAAAAGCTATGCCTCTTGTAAAAATATCTTTTTATAGCTAACTACGGCTTCCTCTAGTCCAGACTTAATTCCATCAGTTAATTCCTTATCATCAACAATTTGTTTTAATAAATCTCTTTGATGTGTATCCATATATTCTAAGAAGCCTTGTTCAAATTTTCTTATATCACTTACTTTAATATCAGAAAGGAAATCATTAACTGCTGCATAAAGGATAGCAATTTGCTTTTCAACATCCATTGGTTGATATTGTCCTTGTTTTAGCACTTCCATTAATCTCATACCTTTTTCAATTCTTCTCTTTGAATCCTTATCTAAGTCAGATCCAAATTGTGAGAAGGAAGCAAGTTCTCTATATTGAGCAAGTTCAAGTCTTAATGTACCAGATACTTGCTTCATAGCCTTAATTTGAGCATTACCACCAACTCTTGATACTGATATACCTGCATTAACAGCTGGTCTTACCCCTGAATTAAATAAATCAGATTCTAAGAATATTTGTCCATCTGTAATAGATATAACGTTAGTTGGTATATATGCTGTAACATCTCCAGCTTGAGTTTCAATTATTGGTAGAGCTGTTAAAGATCCTCCGCCAAGTTCTGGAGAAAGTTTTGCTGCTCTTTCTAGTAATCTTGAATGTATGTAGAATACATCTCCAGGATATGCTTCTCTTCCTGGTGGTCTCCTTAGTAATAATGACATTGTTCTATAAGCAACTGCGTGCTTAGATAAATCATCATATATAACTAATACATCCTTACCTTGATCCATAAAGTATTCACCAATACTGCATCCCGCATATGGTGCTAGGTATTGAAGTGGTGCTGAATCAGATGCTGTTGAACTTACTATTACAGTATAGTCCATTGCTCCCATTTCTGTAAGTGTATTTACTATATGTGCAACAGTTGATTGCTTTTGACCTATAGCAACATATATACATATTACATCTTTACCTTTTTGATTTATTATTGTGTCTATTCCTAAAGCTGTCTTTCCTGTTTGTCTATCTCCAATGATAAGTTCTCTTTGACCTCTACCTATTGGTATCATTGAATCAATAGCCTTAATTCCTGTTTGAATTGGTTCGTTAACAGAACTTCTTTTTATTATACTTGGAGCTGGTGTTTCTATAGCTCTATTTTCTTTAGAAGCTATAGGTCCTTTTCCATCTATAGGTTTTCCTAAAGAGTCTACTACTCTTCCTATTACTGCTTCACCTACTGGAACTTCAACTATTCTATTTGTTCTCTTAACTATGTCTCCTTCTTTAATTCCTTCTTCTGAGCCTAGTAAAACACAACCTACGTTGTCTTGCTCAAGGTTAAGAGCCATACCGTATACTTCATTTGGGAATTCTAATAATTCTCCTTGCATGCAATCGTCTAGACCATATACTCTAGCTATTCCATCACCAACTTGAATTATTGTACCAGAATCTACTGTTTCAATATGCTTTTCATATTTTTCTATTTCTTGTTTTATAATAGAAGTTATTTCTTCTGGTTTTATATTCATGGACTCACCTCTATTCTCTCTTAAGCATTAAATCTTTCATTTCGTCTAGCTTTGATTTGACAGTTCCATCTATAACATCATTTCCTACTTTTACAAAAACTCCGCCTAAGATACTTTTGTCAACTTCTGTAGTCATGATAATATTTTTATCATACTTTTCTTCAAGTTTTTTCTTCAAAGCTTCTACTTCACTCTCTAATAGTGGTACAGCTGTTTTTACTGTAGCTATAAGAGTGTTATTTTTCTCAAGATGAATTTTTTCCATCTCATTATATTTTTCTCTAATAAATGATATTCTATCTTTCTCAATAAGTATTAATAAGTAAGATAACAAATCTTTATCTATATTATCCTTAAATATATTAACAAATGTTTCCTTCTTCTTATTTGTACTTATTTGAGGATGTTTAATAACTTTACCAAACTCTTCGTTATTATCTATTAGATCACATATTTCTCTAAGGTCTCTTAGATATTCCTCAACTTTATCTTTTTCTTCAGCAATCTGATATAAGGCAAGAGCATATCTTTTATCTAAATATTCATACATATTTAATTACCTACCTTAGTGATAAAATCTTCTATTAATTGCCTTTGCTTTTCATTATCTTCAATCTTTTCTTGAAGAGCTTTAGCTGATATATCTATAGCTAAATCAACTGCTTGTTTCTTAAGTTCAAACTCAGCCTTTTCTCTTTCACGATTGATTTCTGTCTTAGCTCTTTCAATGATAGTCTTAGCTTCTTTATTGGCATCAGCTACTATTTCATCATATACCTTGCCCGCTTTATCCTTTTGAACTTCAACTATCTTGCTACCTTCTTCTTTTGCTGTCTTTAATATTCTTTCATTTTCAACAAGATATAATCTTGCTTTTTGAGAATCTTCATCAGCCTTTTCAATTTGAGAATTAATATAATCTTCTCTATCTTGGATGGCTAATTTAATTTTATCCCATAGAAAATGTTTTAATATTAATATTAATATTATAAAGTTTATAATTGTTAGAATAAGGGTAGTTGGTTCTAATCCTAATTTATCCATTTTCTTATAGCCTCCCTTCGGAGTCAATCTAAGTTAACTCTTAATTTTTATGATAATACGAACATAAGTATTAATGAAACAACTAATCCATAAATAGCTGTTGCTTCTGAAAGACCAGCTCCTAGGATAAATAAACTTTGAATCTTACCTGATGCTTCTGGTTGTCTAGCAATAGCTTCTGCTGACTTTCCAGCTGCTATACCTATACCAATACCTGCTCCAATACCTGATAATACAGCAATACCTGCTCCTATAAGTGCTAAATTCATAATTCTTCCTCCTTAAAATTCGCTTTTTTTAATGATGTTCTGCTGTAACTTTAATATTTATTACAGTCAACATTGTAAATACTAACATTTGAATCAATCCATCAAACACATCAAAATATGCATGAAGAATGACTGGTAACCCTATTCCTGCTATAAATGCTACGCCTTCTAATGCTTCATAAGCAAGATCTGTAATTATTACAGCTGCTACCATATTACCAAAAAGTCGTAGTGCTAAGGAAAAAGGTACAACAACTCTTTCCATAAGGTTTAGTGGTAACATAAATATACTAGGTGATGCTAAACCTTTTAAGAAACCTAACAAACCATTTCTTTTCAATGCATTTGCATTGATAACAACAAATGTTGATATTGCAAGACCGGCTGTTACACCTAAGCATGCTGTTGGTGGTTTAACTCCTACTAATCCTGTTAGGTTCAAAGCCACTAGAAAAACTATAAGTGTTCCTACATAAGGTATATACCCAACATAGTTTTCACCCATATTGCCTTTAACAAGATTTTCAACAGCCCTATATAAAGATTCAAGTGCTATTTGAACTTTACCAGGTTCTCTTTTTAAGTTTCTTGTTAAAAGAAAAGACACTACTGCTAAAATTAGCATTATTATCCACTGCCATATAACCTGTTTACCGATTATAGCTGTGAATCCACCAATGTCAAAAGAAAAAATAGGTTCTACTGCTTCCAACTCTTACCACTTCCCTCCTTCGATATTATACAATAGCCTAATACTATAAAATGTATCATATAGCCAACTAAATATGATATTATTAGTTCGAAATTATGTATAAATGGAAAAACACAAATGAGTATAAAAAAAATTCTAGCTATCCTAGAAATAACTAGCATAAAAGAACTTTTCCCCAACCATTTTGTTGTTTCAAACACACTTATTATAAAGTTGACCACTGATACAAATATTCCTAGTAAAAAAACTAATGCAACTTGTTGATTAAAGATCAGTCCAATAATTAAAGACATAAATAATCCACAAATCATATCATATTTTGCTACAATTGAAATAAGCTTATTCATCTCTTTACTCATCTGACAATCTTCATCCTTTCGACCTAGTAATTATATCTCCAGCTGAATTATTAAGAAAACCTTAATTATAAGCAAATCTACTTAAAAATGACCATTTTTTAAAAATAATTACCATTATTGCCTGATATCTTAAGTAAAGTTCTCCACAGTTCGTTTTGCATGAATTTGCTATCAAAAAATCATTTTTTTAAATATTCTGAAATATCATTTTTCTACAAAATATATGTGATAACATTTTCATTCTCATTATTTTATAATTTACTTAAATAACTTGTCGAAATTTTTTCATATCGTTACTTTTATTGCTTATAAATCAATTCCCTCATAATTTATGCTACAAACAATTGACACTTCTTTATAGAATTTATTCATAAAATTCACTATAAAATCACTTTAAAATCTCGTCAAATGTTT
The DNA here is from genome assembly GCF_007115085.1 of Clostridium sp. HBUAS56017. Taxonomy (NCBI): domain Bacteria; kingdom Bacillati; phylum Bacillota; class Clostridia; order Eubacteriales; family Clostridiaceae; genus Clostridium; species Clostridium sp. HBUAS56017. The sequence goes on from NZ_SULK01000015.1 coordinate 65,300, forward strand.
GGTTTATCTCATAAATACTAGCCTTTAAGTACTCTTTATCCTTTCCTTAAACCTAATTAATTATTCATATTACTTAATATAAAAAAGTTCAGTAATAATCAACATTATTACTGAACTTGAATTTAAAATAGTATTAAACTCTTTCTACTATAAGTGCTGTTCCCATTCCGCCACCTATACATAAAGTAGCTAACCCTCTCTTAGCATCTCTCTTTTGCATTTCATAAAGTAAAGTAGTAAGAATTCTTGCTCCTGATGCTCCAACTGGATGCCCTAAAGCAATAGCTCCACCATTAACATTTACTTTTTCCATATCAAATTTAAGATCCTTAGCAACAGCTAAACTTTGTGCAGCAAATGCTTCATTTGCTTCAATTAAATCTAAATCTTCAACAGTTAAGTTCGCAGCTTCTAAAGCTTTCTTTGTTGCATGGAATGGACCATAACCCATTATTGCAGGATCTAATCCCTTAGAACCATAAGATACTATCTTAGCTAATGGCTTAACACCTAATTCTTTAGCTTTTTCAGCGCTCATAACAACGAAAGCTGCAGCTCCATCATTAATTCCTGATGCATTACCAGCAGTAACTGTACCATCTTTAATAAATGCTGGTCTAAGTTTTGCTAAAGTTTCTGCTGTTGTCCCGAATCTTGGGAATTCATCAGTATCAAATACCTTTGGTTCACCTTTTCTTTGAGGAATAACAACTGGAACTATTTCATCCTTAAATCTTCCTTCTTTTATAGCTTTTTCAGCTTTTTGTTGAGAAGCTGCTGAGAAAGCATCTTGTTCTTCTCTAGTAAGATTCCATTCCTTAGCTATATTCTCTGCAGTAACCCCCATATGATAGTTATTAAACGCATCCCATAAAGCATCCTTAATCATTGTATCAACTAGCTTTCCGTCTCCCATTCTTTGACCCCATCTAGCTTTATCTAAAACATAAGGTGCTGCTGACATGTTTTCCATACCACCTGCAACTACTATGTCTGCATCTCCAGCTTTAATCATTTGGGCTGCTAATGCAACTGTTCTTAATCCTGAACCACATACTTTATTTATTGTCATAGCTGGAACTTCATTTGGTAGCCCTGCTTTTATAGTTGCTTGTCTCGCTACATTTTGACCAAGCCCTGCTTGAATAACATTTCCCATAACTACTTCTTCAACTAGTTCTGGTTTAATACCAGCTCTATTTACTGCTTCTTTAATAACTAGTGCTCCTAAATCTGCTGCTGGAACATCCTTTAATGATCCTCCGAATGAACCAAGTGCTGTTCTTGCTGCACTTGCAATAACTACTTCTCTCATTATTAACATCCTCCTAAATTGCAAAATTTATACTTACGTGTTCGTTAAACAATTAACATACTTTTATTATACCATTTTTTATATATTTTACAATAGGATTTTGTTAAATTTTAAACAAACTATCTAAGAAATTCTTCAACTTCTTTATCACTTAATTCAAAATATTTTAATATTGCATCTGCAATTCTTTCTGAAGCCTTACCATCTCCGTATGGATTAACAGCTTTGCTCATTTTTTCATAAGCCAATTTATTGTTTAACAACAAATTAGCCTCCTCTACAATCTTCTCTATATCTGTTCCTACTAATTTCACAGTTCCATACTCAACAGCTTCAGGTCTTTCTGTTACATCTCGAAGCACTAATACAGGTTTACCTAAATGTGGTGCTTCTTCTTGTAATCCGCCTGAATCAGTCATAACCATAAATGACTTATTCATTAAGTTATGAGTTTCTTGAGTATCTAATGGAGGTAATAGATGAATTCTATCATTACCTCCTAATTTTTCATGCACTACATCTTTTACTACAGGATTTAAATGAACAAGATATACTAATTCAACATCTTTATTTGCTTCTACTATTCTGTTTAATGATTCACAAATATTTTCTATACCTTCTCCCCAATTTTCTCTTCTATGGGCAGTTATCATAATTACTTTTTTCTTCTCAAAATCAATTTTGTTTAATTCATCATTTTCAAAAACATAATCTTCTTTTACCGTATGAAGCATAGCATCTATTACAGTATTTCCAGTTATGTATATATGGCCTTCATTTACCCCTTCTCTTAACAAGTTTTCTTTTGACCCTTTAGTCGGTGCAAAGTGTAAATCAGCCAAAGATCCTGTTAACTTTCTATTCATCTCCTCTGGAAACGGAAAGTATTTATCAAAAGTTCTAAGTCCAGCTTCCACATGCCCTACTTTAATTTGTTGATAGAATGCCGCTAGCGCTCCACCAAATGTAGTCGTAGTATCTCCATGAACTAATATCATATCTGGTTTTTCTTCTTGAAATACACTTTCCAAACCTTCTAAAACTCTATTAGTTATTCCTGTTAATGTTTGCTTACTCTTCATTATATTCAAATCATAATCTGGTGTTATACTAAAATATTCTAGTACTTGGTCAAGCATTTCCCTATGTTGAGCTGTGACACAAACCTTAGATTCAATTTCCTCACGTCTTTCTAACTCCTTTACTAAAGGCGCCATTTTAATAGCTTCTGGCCTTGTGCCAAAGATTGTCAATATCTTTTTTTTCAAAAGTACTACCTCCTAATGTTATCCTTATATATGTATGTTTTATTAAATATACACTTCTATATTAAATATTATACCATTAATATCCTAAATCAGAACTTAAAGAATCATCATCTTCAATCCAATCACAAACATTTATAATTCTGTACTCACTTTTTGTATCTCTAATTATTACTCTTTCTATTCCAGAATTTATAATAAGCCTTTTGCACATTGTACATGAATTTGCATCTTTAACTAATTCCTTAGTCTTCATCTCTCTTCCAACCAAATATAAAGTTGCCCCTATCATATCCCTACGAGAAGCGCTTATTATAGCATTAGCTTCTGAATGAACAGAACGACATAACTCATATTGTGTACCTCTAGGAACATTTAATTTTTCTCTCTTACAGAAACCCAAATCATTACAATTCTTTCTTCCTCTCGGTGCTCCTGTATATCCAGTTGAAATTATTTCATCATTCTTCACTATAATCGATCCATAATTTCTTCTGAGGCATGTTCCTCTTTCTAAGACAGTTTCTGCTATATCTAAATAATAATTTATCTTATCTCTTCTATCCATGTCATAACTCTCCTAAATCATGTATTTATATTATTATACTATCTCTTTCTAATAAATACTAGATTTCTAAGATGTACATATTTAAAGGGATTAGAAAGAATACATTATTCTTTTTAATCCCCTCAATTTTCATAAAACTATTTAGTACCAAATAGTCTGTCTCCTGCATCCCCAAGTCCAGGAACAATATATCCATTTTCATTTAATTTTTCATCTATTGATGCAATATAAATATCAACATCTGGATGAGCCTTTTGTATTGCTTCTATTCCTTCTGGAGCACCTATTAGACAAGCAAGTCTCAAATTCTTAGCTCCTCTTTTCTTTAGCATTGTTAATGCATCAATTGCTGATCCACCCGTTGCAAGCATTGGATCTACAACAATAATTTCTCTTTCAGCTATATCTTCTGGTAACTTACAGAAATATTCTACTGGTTTTAGTGTAGTTTCATCTCTATATAATCCAATATGTCCAACCTTTGCTGCTGGAACTAACTTAAGCATGCCATCAACCATTCCAAGACCTGCTCTTAATATTGGCACTATAGCTAGTTTCTTTCCTTCTAGCATCTTACATTTTGTCTTACAAATTGGAGTTTCTATTTCTACTTCTTCCATACTTAGATTTCTTGTTACCTCATAAGCTAAAAGCGTAGAAACTTCACTAACTAGGTCTCTAAATTCCTTTGATCCTGTTTCCTTATTTCTTATAAATGCAAGCTTATGTAAAACTAATGGATGATTCACTTCAACTACTTTACTCATTATGACCCCTCCGTCTATTTATTATATTTCTTTTCAATCTCTGTTATTTTATTAATTCTTTTAATGTGTCTATCGCCTTCAAATTTAGTTTCTAAAAATGTTTTAACAATATCTATTGCTAGCCCAGCACCAACTACTCTTTGCCCCATTGTTAATATATTCGCATCATTATGTTCTCTTGTAGCATGTGCGCTAAATGTATCTGAACATAAAGCAGCTCTTATTCCTGGAACTTTATTTGCTGCTATACCAATACCAATACCTGTTCCACATATTAATATACCAAATTCAAATTCCTTATTAGCTACAGCTTCTGCAACCTTTAATGAATAATCAGGATAATCACAGGATTCAGCTGAAAAAGTTCCAAAATCCTTTACTTCATATCCATTTTCTTTAAGATACTTATTTATCTCTTCTTTTAATTCATAACCACCATGGTCCGCTCCTAAAGCAATTTTCATTTTTGCACCTCCTAAAGTTACTTGATAGATACACTAGCTTATTATACGCAATAATAAAGACACCAGCTCTTTAAATTATCATCTATGAAGATAATATCATTGTTTAGTAATTTTTACTTTTAAACTACTTAACAAAATTTAAAAAGAGCAACTGCCTCACATATAATAATATAACTTGGTTTTATATACTAGTCTATTTTTATGTTTTTTTATTATGCATTTTATATCCCTATAGGGTTTAATTAAACAGTTAGCATTAAGTTCTTCTATTTTAAATTCAATATAACTAAATAGTTTTTTCATTTCTAACTCCTTAACAAATGCTTAATATATCGTATCCAGCAGCTTTCTTCAATCTGTTCATTACTGCTATCCCCACGCCTTTTTCTTCAAAGGCTTCTGAAAGTATTATATCTACTCCCATATCATCAAAACTTCTAAGTGACTCAAATAAATTTTGAGCGACATCTTCAAGTTTAGAAACACTACCTATGACTATAATTTCTCCGGCTTTATATCTATTCCTATTCTCATCTGATGATAAAATTCCTACCTTTTTCCCATCATCTATATAATTGTGTACTAATTCATTAATTTTTTCAATAGTTTTTTCTCTATCTCCTGAAACTATTTTTACTTTTGCCTTTGGTGAATAGTGTTTATATTTCATCCCAGGTGCTTTTGGCTTAAAATCCCCTGTTGGTTTTTCCATAATAGCACTATCTAATTCAATTCTATCATCTAACTGTCGCAACATCTCTAAGGTTATTCCACCTGGTCTCAAAATTACAGGAGGATTTACTGTACAATCTACTATAGTTGATTCTACTCCAACCTTACTTCTCTCTCCACCAATAATATAATCTACTTTTCCCGATAAATCTTCAACACATCTTTCAACTTCTGTTGGACTTGGTCTTCCACTTATATTAGCTGAGGGTCCTGCTATAGGAGTATTAGATAACTCAATTAATTTCAATGCTATTTCATTATCTGGCATTCTTATTCCAATACTGCTTAAATTAGCACTAGTTACATTAGGAATTATATCTTTCTTTTTTAAAATTATTGTAAGTGGGCCTGGCCAAAACCTATCGATCATGTTTTGTGCTATATCTGGAACTTCTTCCACTAGTCCACTTATATCTTTTGAAGCCACATGAACTATCAATGGATTATCTTGAGGCCTCCCTTTAGCAATAAAAATTGCTTTAACTGCCTCTTCATTTAATGCATCTGCTCCTAATCCATAAACCGTTTCTGTTGGAAATACTACAGTTTTTCCTTCTCTAATTCCATTTGCTGCTTCCTTAATGAATTTTAAATCCTGATCTATATTCTTAACTATAGCTATTTTTGTATCCAAACTTAACTCCCTCTTTCCTCATACCAATGTTTGCCCTCTAGCTATTTTTATGTTTTGTATCCCCTCTGCTGTATAAACTGCTTTTACACAATTTTTGTATATTGTGTCTAATAATATGTACTTATTTAAGCCACCTCTTCTTATTATTTGATAATAATATATTCCTTGATTATTTTCTTTGATTTTTAAATAATCCTTTGTAAGTAATGGATGCCTCTTTAAAAATGATTTCACTATTGGTTTTAATGATCTATTTTTAAAGTTTACTGACGTTACTATTATTATTTCCATATCTTCTTCAATTTTCTCAGTATGTACAAGAACCACTTTATCACAAAAAATCAAACTTTCTTTTCCAAACAATCCACCTTTTATCTTTAACCTATTGTTACTACAAAAATAAGAAAGCCTAGTACTATTTATTTTGCTTATTGCACTGAGTAGTATTAACACCTCTATAAACAACAAATAACTTAAATAAAGAGGCGTGTCTAATCCCGTCAAGAACACAGCTAATGGTAATATTATAGCTATTGATGCCATAGTAATATAAAACATCTTGTGGAATTTTTTTTCACGTTTAAGTGCTTTATATATATTCACTGTGCCTCCCCCCTTTATGATGATATCTAAATATAAATATTCAAATTTAAAGCCCTACATTTCAAATGCAAGGCTTTAGATAAAGTCTTAATCAATAGTATTTCCCATATTTTTCATCTTTTCAGCTTGATCAGCTGTGATTAATGCATTTAAAATTTCATCTATATCTCCATCTAAGAAAGTTTCTAGTTTGTATAAAGTTAACCCAATTCTATGGTCTGTAACCCTTCCTTGAGGATAGTTGTAAGTTCTTATTCTTTCACTTCTATCTCCAGTACCAACTTGACTCTTTCTATCTTCAGCTATACCTGCATTTCTTTCTGCTTCAGCTTTTTCGAAAAGCCTTGCCCTTAAAACTTTAAGTGCTTTTTCCTTATTTTTCAACTGTGATTTTTCATCTTGACATGAAACCACAAGTCCAGTAGGTATATGTGTCATTCTTACTGCTGAATCGGTAGTATTTACGCATTGTCCACCATTTCCAGAAGCCCTAAACACATCAATTTTTAAATCTTTTTCATTTATTTCTATTTCAACATCATCCACTTCTGGAAGTACTGCAACAGTTGCAGTTGATGTATGTATTCTACCACTTGATTCAGTATCTGGAACTCTCTGTACTCTATGAACACCACTTTCATACTTAAGCTTTGAGTAAGCTCCACTTCCCTTAATCATGAAAACAACTTCTTTAAATCCACCAATATCTGTTTCATTTGCACTCATAAGTTCTACAGACCATCTATTGTTTTCTGCATATCTTGTGTACATTCTGAAAAGATTTGCTGCAAATAGAGCTGCTTCTTCACCACCAGCTCCCCCTCTAATTTCCACAAAAACGTTCTTATCGTCGTTAGGATCTTTAGGTAGCAATAATATTTGAATTTCTTTTTCCAACTCTTCTTCTCTATCTGTTAAATCAGAGATTTCTTCTTGCATCATCTCTCTCATTTCTTTATCACTTTCTTCAGCTAGCATCTCTTTATTTGCTTGTAATTCTTCAATAACATTCTTGTAATCTCTATAAGCATTAACTATTACCTCAAGATCAGCATGCTCTTTACAAAGCTTTCTCCATTCATTTTGATTTGCCATAATTGAAGGATCACTAATCTTAACAGATAATTCATCGTATTTATTTTCTATAAAAGCTAATTTATCTAATAACATGATATCACTCCGTATTTCTTTTTTTCATATCTTTGTATTATATCACAAGTTATTAACCATAATCAACAAGGAAGCTTTCCCAACACAACTCTATCGTGGCCAGCTAGATCTTTTATTACTTTTATATCCTGATATCCTTCTGCTTCCATAAGTTCTTTTACACTTTCTCCTTGATCATACCCAATTTCAAATGAAAGTATTCCACCATCTAATAACACTAATTTGCTTTCTTCGATTATTCTCCTATAGAATACAAGGCCATCATCACCTCCACTTAAAGCTGTATGAGGTTCATATTCTTTAACATCTTCCATTAAATTGTTTATATCCTCATCTTTAATATAAGGCGGATTTGATACTATAATATGATATCTCTTCCCATTCTTAATTGCCTCACCAAGTAAATCACTCTTTATAAAATCAACTCTATCCTCTAGTCCATTTCTTTCAATGTTCTTTTTGGTTACCTTTTCCGGGATATCATAATAATCTATTGAATCTACCTTTATGTTTTTCCTATAATGAGCAAGTGAAATTCCTATAGCTCCACTTCCCGAACATAAATCACATACCATAATATTATCTTCTTCATCTATAAGTTTTAATACCTCTTCCACCAATACTTCCGTATCACTTCTTGGTATTAATACACCTTCTTCTATATAAAAATCTAATCCCATAAAATCACATTCTCCAAGAATATATTTTATTGGCATCTTCTCTTTTCTCATATTTATTAATTTTATAAATTCTTTTTTATCTTCATTCTTTACTTTTTCATCTTTATTAGTCATTAGGTAAATTTTATCTTTACTTATAACTTTCCCTAAAAGGAGTTGGGAATCTAACCTTGCAGTATCAATTTTCACTTCCGACAAAATTCTACTACCTGTATTAATCAATTCACCTATGTTTTTTTCTTCTTCTTCCAATCCTTCTGCAGCCATTAAAGATGCTATCGCTACTTCAATTTGTTCTCCATCTGGTTCCCTAGTTGTTAACTTTTGAAGCTGTAGCCCCGGATATGCAATGATTTTTGCCATAATACTATCACTTTTCCCAAGCCATTTAATTACTTCATAAGTTATTCCTGAAATAATTGGAATTAAGATTATCCTTAAAACCAATCTTTCTAAGAAACTCCCCCATCCAGTAAATGAAATTATAAATACACTTACAAACATAATTAAAAACAAAAAGTTAGTACCACACCTTGGATGAAATCTTGAAAATTGTCTTACATTTTCAACTGTTAATGGTTTTTCTGATTCATAACAGAATATTGTCTTATGTTCAGCTCCATGATATTGAAAAACTCTATAAATATCATCAAGTTTACTTATTCCCCATATATAAAGTATAAGTATAATTATTCTTATCATAGCCTCTATTAAGTTTAAACCTACTGGTGAAAACCCATATTCTCCAAAGAGAGTTGCAGCTGCTGTAGGTATACCAACAAATAATCCTACCGCTATTATAAAAGCAAACACCATGGTAATTCCTATAATTACATCATTAGCTTTTTCTCCAAACTTTCCTCTAAGCCAATCTTCAAACTTTGAAGGTTCTGTATCCTCAAACAAAGATGCAGAATAGTTTAAAGAATTAATTCCTATTCTTAGCGAATCTATCAATACAAATATCCCTCTTACTAAAGGGATATTTAACATTTTATATCTTTTCGTAATAGGTACAACTTTTTGAAAATCTATAACTATTTCCCCATCTTCTTTTCTTACAGCTGTTGCCAGTCCTTTAGTGCCTCTCATCATAACTCCCTCGATAACAGCCTGACCGCCTACATCACTTTTTTTCATTCACTCATCCCTTCCAAATTATTCTTCTTGTTTATACTTATAGTAACATTTACCACACAACGATTCATACTCCACATTATCTATATTATCTATAGCTACTTGTTCTCCAGCAAACACAAACTTATTATTTATTTTTCGCGCATTCAATATAGCCTTGCTTCCACATTTACAAATAGTTTTCATCTCTTCTATACTATGAGCTAATAATAGTAATCTTGTACTTCCTTCAAATCCTTCCATAAGAAAGTCTGTCCTTAATCCATAGCATATTACAGGAATATTTAATTTTACTGCTATTTCAAACAATTGATCTATTTGATATTCTTTAAAAAACTGAACTTCATCAACTAATATGCAATCTAAGTTTTCTGCTTTTTTTAATTCCTCTTGAATCATTTCAAAAATATTATCTTCACGTTTTATCAACATGTCTACTTTTCTAGTAACTCCTAGCCTTGAAACAAGCTTATTTCCACCCTTTTTATCTGTAGCTGGTTTTAAAAGTATAACCTTCAATCCTCTTTCTTCATAATTATACGCAACCTGCATAAGATGTGTAGATTTGCCCGAATTCATAGCTCCATATCTAAAGTATAGTTTACTCATTTATTTTTCTCTCTCCTTAAAGTCTTATTACCCATGATTATAGCATTATAACAATATCTAAAAAAGTGTTTTTTCTTTTTGAATTTCTTGACTGGAAATAGGTGCTATGATATACTCTAGTAGTTATAAAGAAGTATACAAAGTATACTATCGAAAGAGGTGAATTAAATGAGAGAAGGCATACATCCTGAATACCATCACGACGCAGTGGTTAAGTGTGCATGTGGAAATACTTTTACAACTGGTTCTGTTAAAGAAGAACTAAAAGTAGAAATATGCTCTAAATGCCACCCATTCTTCACTGGTAAGCAAAAAATCATGGACGTCGGCGGTAGAGTTGATAAGTTCAATAAGAGATTTAACCTTAACCAAGGTAAGTAAGAATAAATGGGAAAGACTTAGTCTTTCCCATTTTCTTTATCTAAATTATAAAAATTTTAGATTAAAAATTAAAATAGTGTTAAACTATACTATATATTATTTTAATAGAAGTGAGTGGATTGAATGAAAAAAGTTTTAATCTTGACTACCTCAACAGGCCAAGGTCATAACCAAGCTGCCAATTCATTAATTGAAGCTTTAACCGATGCAGGCTTTGAGTGTGTTAAACACGATTTTTTGGCTAGTGATAATAAATTCATAAACAAAATCGTAGTTTGGAGTTATGAATTTTTTGCCGCAAAAATTCCGCATATTTATGGATTCTTCTATAAATTAACCGATAATAAATACATAAATAATTTAAGTAGCATTTTCTTTTCAAGTGTTAGATGGAAAATATCAAAATTTATAGAAAACGAAAAACCAGATTTAATAATTGGAACTCATCCTTTTACAGTTAACATAATTACAAAATTAAAAGTTAAAGGAATGTCGATTCCTTTCATTGCTGTAGTTACTGATTTTAAAGCTCATTACACCTATATTAGCCCTTTAGTTGATGCATATGTTACAGGAAGTAAAAATACTAAGGACTTTTTAATATCTGTAGGTATCAAACCCGAAATAATCTATCCTATTGGGATACCGATTAAAGAAAGTTTCTTTGAAAAAGATATAAATATTCCTTCTATAAAAGATGATGAATATTTTAGTCTCTTGCTAATGAGCGGTAGCATGGGTCTTACGAGTATCTCATATGTTTTAGATGAACTACTAAAAAATGAACATAAACTTAGAATAACTGTAGTTTGCGGTAATAATGAAAATTTAAGAAAATCTTTATTGAAAAAATGTGAAAACGGTTATCCAAATAAGAAAATTCATATTTTCGGTTTCTCAAATGATATAGCATCATTTATGGAATACTCTGACATAATAATTTCTAAACCTGGCGGACTTACAGTTACTGAGGCAATAATTAAAAACTTACCTCTTATAATACCATTTGTAATTCCTGGTCAAGAAAAAGATAATGCTGATTTTCTAGCATCCAATGGTTATGCATATTATGTCCATGATATTAAATCTATTAACTCCATAGTTGATAAAATTATTGAAAATCCAGAACTTTTAAGTGAAATGAAAAAAAACTTAAAAGATCTTTCTTCAACCTATTCTAGCAAAGCTATAATAGATATATCCAATAATCTTATAAATACGAATGGCAAATAACACCTTAAATTATATTAACTATAAAAAAGCAGTAAATAGCTTATCTAATGCAAGCTATTTACTGCTTTTGTCTTATATTTCTAATAAGTAATTATTTAAATATTATAGATTATTTTCTACCTATATTCGTTTTTTCAAATGTTCTTACAAACTCAACATTATTTTTAGTTTTATGAAGCATATTGATAAGATTTTCAGTTATATTTTCTATATTACCATCTCTATACATTGTCTTTCTAATTGAATATGATACTTCTTTTTCCTCATCTGAAAGCAATAAATCTTCTTTTCTTGTTCCTGATTTATAAATATCGATGGCTGGGAAAATTCTTCTTTCTTGAAGTTTTCTATCTAGGTGCACTTCCATGTTCCCAGTTCCCTTAAATTCCTCAAATATCATATCATCCATTCTTGATCCAGTTTCAACAAGGGCAGTTGCAAGTATTGTTAAACTTCCGCCTTCTTCTATATTTCTAGCTGCTCCAAAGAATTTTTTAGGCATTATTAAAGCTCCTGGATCTAACCCTCCTGAAAGAGTTCTTCCTGTAGGAGTAATTGTTAAATTATATGCTCTAGACAATCTTGTTAAACTATCTAATAATATAACAACATCCTTGCCTTGTTCTACTATTCTTTTAGCTCTCTCTAATACTATTTGAGAAACTTTTGCATGATTTTGTGGTTCTTCATCAAATGTAGAATAGATAACTTCTCCTGCAATGCTTCTTTGCATATCAGTTACTTCTTCTGGTCTTTCATCAATTAGTAGTACGATTAAAACTACTTCTGGATGATTTTTAGTTATACTCTGTGCTACCTTCTTAAGTAATGTAGTTTTTCCAGCTTTAGGTGGAGCTACAATTAATCCTCTCTGTCCTTTTCCAATTGGACAAATTATATCCATTAATCTAGATGAAAGGTCAGAAGAATTATTTGTTTCAAGTTTTAACCTTTCTGTAGGATATATTGGAACAAGATTTTCAAAAGCTTTTCTTCCTATAGCTTTCTCCGGACTCTCTCCATTTACTCTTTCTACAAAAAGTAATGCTTTAAATTTCTCCCCCTCTTTAGCCTCTCTAACCTTACCTACAACTTCATCTCCAGTTTTAAGATTAAATCTTCTAATTTGAGAAGGTGATACATATATATCTTCGCTACTCGTTAAATAATTTTTACACCTTAAAAATCCAAAGTTATTGTTTTCAAGAATCTCTAAAATTCCCCTAGTGCTATTGGAATCATTTATCATAGCCTTTAACTGTTCTTTTTTTTCAGCAGTTTTTTCTACCGGCCTTGCTGTTTCACTAATTCTATTATTTGATGGTTTAGGAGCTATTTTTTCCCTAAGAACTACTCCATCTTTTTCTATACTATTTGATTTTTTCGAAACTATCTCTTCAATTAATTCATTCTTCTTAAATTTTGATATATTTTTTATACCTAACTCCTTAGCAATTTCCTTTAATTCTGCTAAGGTCATTTCTTCATATTTTTCCTTTGTCAAAATGACACCTCCAAAAACTTTTATATTTCTAAACAATGAAAATATAAATCGAATGCATTTGAAATGAAACTAGACATGTGTTTTCATGACTTCTGTTATAATTATAGCTTTAATTGTTTATTTTAACAAGCTTTCTTCTATCTCGAAAAACTTGTCTCTAAATTCTTTATTAATTAACAACTTCTCTTCTGCTTTCTTTATATTATTGAAAATACTCTTTTTACTCTTATAATTGAGGATGCACATTAAAGTTTTTTCATCCATACATTTATATTTCTTTAATAATAACAAAAGAAGATATTTATTCTCTTTTTCTCTTAAAAGCAATATAAAATTTTCTTCATCAATTCCATAATACAGAGAAATAGTTCTTAATATCTTTAAATACCTGTCTCCAAGCATATTCCCTGATACCACCTTTGCCTTAAATATTTCTATATTAAAAGTATTTCCACATAATATAATATATAAACCTCATAAATAATTAATAAGAAAAAAAACTATCAACGATAGATTCATTGATAGTTACTTATCTTTACTGAGTTCTTATTTTTAATGATAAACTAGTATCCAAAGGCAGTTGTCCTGCAACTCCTAAAGAATAATCAATCTTTAATTCTCCTCCATCCTCATTCATGTCAACAGTAAGTTCTTTTGTATTAATGCTTATCTCTAACATTCCATAAGGAGTTTGATACATAGAAACTGAAGGTTCCGCTTTATTAAACTGCATCTTTGTTGTTGTTGTACCTTCTCTTTCTAAAATAACTTCTTTATCTTGTATTGTTAATGTAGTTGTTGTCCCATCCATACCAGATATTTCTGTCTCTTCATAAACAGCTTTATATCCATTATCTAATTTTATATATTTACCTGGTGAAACTACTTCAATAACATCACCATCATCCATACTTGCATTGCTAATTATACTGATAATAGCTTTTTTATCCATAATATCCTCCTATGACTACTTACCTTGAATCAAATATTCATTAATTTCTTCATCTGTAGCTGGTTTTATATCAAATATATCTTTAAATTCCGTTCCAAATTTTCCTGATTTAATAGTAACCACATCTGCATCTTTTCCTTTGCTATATCTAGCAGTTATTCTAGCTGCTATTATTGCATCTTCCTCCGATGCTTGTCCTTGGATTACTCCTAATGCACCCATATGACTTGAAGGTAAAAATACTGTATCTTCTTTATTAAGAGCTTTCTTAATAATTTCACCCTCTTCTCCTGTTCTTGAAACTATGATTTTTGTCCCTGATTTAGTTAAAAAATGTCTTCCAAATCTTAATAAATATATTTCTTTTGCTGTTAAATCACCGTTCCTATCTAGAGCTTCTTTAAGACGTACCGAATAATTTGGCTCTGTTAGCTTACATCCTCCTGCTGGTGATGGATAATCTGTAATATTCCATTTCTCAGCTAATTCCATTTGTGCTTTTCTACTTCTTCCAGATATATCAAGTAACTTATTTCTATCAACAAGTCCTGAAAGTTCCATTTCTGTAGGTTCTAAATTTAAAGCACATAATGGTCTTAAAATTTTATCACTAAAACCAGATTCATTCTTTACAGTATTTAGTGCTTGTTTATTCTGAGACATAGGTCTTTGGTTTAGCACTTCTCCTGTAAGAATAAAATCAGCGTCAAATTTCTTTAATAATTCTCCAGAATACCTCATCATCATAGCATGACAATCTATACAAGGATTCATATTTTTGCCTCTACCATGCTTAGGATTCTTCACCATTTCAAAATGTTCTACTGAAAAATCTATAACTTCAAGTCTTATTCCAATTTGTTTGCACATTCTCTTAGCATTATCTTCACCAAAGAAATAAGATTTAAAACATATTCCTATAACCTCTATATTTTGATCTTTTATAAGCTTTGCTGCCAAAGTACTATCCAATCCCCCTGACATCATAGCCAATGCTCTAGTCATATCTTTACCTCCAAATATTCTTGCGTTATATTTTATAGTTTATGGTTTTTATTATTATTAATCAAGTAGAAATTTATAATAACATTGGATTTTAACTGAAAATATCTTTGAAAACTTCTACAATTTTAAACTTAACCTTAGGACTTTCTTCCCCCTTAGTATTCTTGCTCTTGTCTATCTCTTGATCCAATTCTTCCTTGCTCTTTTCTTCTTCTACGTTTCCTTTTGTTACATCTATAAAGCAAAGTGGCGGAAACATTACACACCACCAGTTTTGACCTTGTCCATTCCCAATTATAACTCTAAAAGCTTCATAATTACCTTGAGGAAGTGTTATATTCCCATAAGACTTTTCCGGAAAATTCTCATGTGATAATTCTACCTTTACTGGATATGAATAACCATTATTCTTAATTACTCTTAGCGCAATACTTCTAACATCATCTTCTTTTGATTTTATTATATTTCTAGACTCATCTAAAGATTTTGATTGTTTTAAATAAGGGTATAAATAATTTATAACTTCATCTCTAACCTTTAATTTTAAGCTTTGGTCCGCATCTGTATCACTATTTGCTATAACATGAAACCTTATTAATATATCTTTCACATCATCATAATTATATATGTTATTTTTCTGTATATTCGGAATGCTTGTACACCCAATAAACAAAACATTTATTAATAATATAATAACCATTAGAAATCTTATATTTTTGCTCATAAAAAAACCTCCTTGTATAGTAAGATTATTACCACAAGAAGATTTTCTATTCACAAAATTAAATTGTTCTAGTTAAAAATATATCATCATACTTATTTTTCATCTCATCATAGCACTTTAAAGCAACTTGCATATCATCAAAAAATGCAAATACTGTAGGTCCACTGCCACTCATCATTGAACCAACAGCTCCTCTGGCTACTAAGTTCTCTTTAATATTATATATCATCTTATGTTTTCTTACTGTAACATTCTCTAATAAATTTTTCATATTACTTGCCACATAATACAAATCATTCTCTTCCATCTTTTTTATAAGACTTTCCGTATTAGGATGAATCCTTGCTTTATTGATATCAAAAATCTTATAAACCTCTTTCGTCGATACTCCAAAAGGTGGTTTTATTAAAATTAGTATATGATCTTTAAATGACTTTAACGTAGTTATTTTCTCCCCAATTCCTTCACATAATGCAGTACCACCTTTTATACAATAAGGAACATCTGCTCCTAATTTAACTCCTAAATCCATTAATTCCGTCTCTGACGCATTTATGTTAAACATTTTATTTAACATTTTCAAAACTGTAGCACAATCTGCACTTCCACCAGCTAATCCAGCTGCTACTGGTATATTCTTTACTATATCAATAAATACTCCTGATTTTATTTCATAAGTTTCAAGGAATAATTTCGCTGCCTTATATGCAAGATTTCTTTCATCTGTAGGTATAAAAGGTTTGTTGCATTTTATTTTTATACCACTAGATATCTTTTCTATTCTTATTTCATCATATAGCTCAATATTTTGCATTATCATTTTTAATAGATGATACCCATCTTCTCTTTTCCCTACTATATCTAAAGATATATTAATCTTTGCATATGCTTTCCCCTTCATGTAATTCTATCCTTTCCACATCATTTATTATATTATTCATAATTTTAGCATAGCCCTACTAATTAATAAAGGATGAGTATAAAAATACATAAAAAAGATTTGCTTTTGTTCTATTTGTAAAAAAAGTATCAAAAACAGAAATTTATAGTTTCTATTTTTGATACTCACCTCGCATTACAAACTTGCTATATTTAACCCTTCATTAATGTTATTATATTCTTTTATCTTTTCTAATAAAGGCTCTAACTTCTCATAAAATACAATTACATAATCGCCTGGTTTACCAAACTTAATAGCTTCTTCGAAAGCTTCAACTTCATTTAAACAAATTTTATAGCTCTCACTTTTCCCTTTTATTACACCTTTTTCTAAAACAGCTGCAATTTCTCCTTCTCTTCTTCCTCTTCTATCCAGGTCTTCTTTAATAATTATTCTATCCATAGCTTTTGAGCACATATAACCTATGGATTCAGCCATTTTATCATCTCTATCACCTGGTATACCTATGACTCCAATAATCTTCTCTTTCTTTATCTTAGAAAAACAATTTAATACCGCTCTATACCCTTCTATATTATGTCCATAATCCAATATTATTTTAACCCCATTAATATCAAAAATATTGAACCTTCCTGAATTGCATTTTTCATCTAATTCAAAAGTCTTAAACCCATTAGAAATCATACAATAATCTATTCTCATTCCAACGAGTATTCCACATGCCGCCATTGCATTTTCTATATTGAATTCTAAAATTCCTCCTAATGTAATAGGTATATTATCAATATCTAAAATTTTATACTTTTTTCTATCATTTGTTACATATAATGTATTATCATCTATATAAACAGCAATTCCTCCATTTTCAATATTATTAACTATATAATCATTCTTCTTATCCTTCGAAAAGAATATTTTCTTAGCTTTTATTCTGTCTAATATACTAATACTCCATTTATCATCAGCATTAATCACTACATAGCCATCTTTTTTAACTTCTTCTGCAACTAGTGATTTAACTTTTGCTAACTCTTCCATAGAATTAACTTCATCTATTCCTATATGATCTTCCGTAATATTGGTTATTGCTGCAACATCAGCTAAGTCATATGCTAACCCTTTTCTTATTAATCCTCCCCTAGCAGTCTCTAATACAGCTACTTCTACATCTTTATTAAGGAGAACCGATTTTGCACTATAATAACCAGTATCATCTCCTTTATCTATACACTCACCATCTATATATATACCATCAGTACAAGTCATTCCTACCTTATGACCCATGGATCTTAATACATGAGATACTAGCCTAGTAGTTGTGGTTTTGCCATTAGTTCCTGTTATTGATACTACCGGAATGTTTGTTGGATTACCATTATACTGTAATTTCAATATAGCTTCTCCAACATCTCTACTCTTACCTTTGCAAGGATACATATGCATTCTTATTCCTGGAGCTGCATTTACTTCCATAACTACTCCATTTGTATAAATAGATTTACTTATGTCAGAAGCTTTTATATCTATTCCACAGATATCTAATCCAATAGCTTTTGCAACCTTTGTACAAACTTTCTTATTCTCCTCAGATATCTCATCAGTGCAGTCAATTGCCATTCCTCCTGTAGATAAATTGGCCTTTTCTCTTAAGCTTATCTTATCTCCTTTTTTAGGAATAGTATTTAATGATAACCCTTGGTTATCTAAAAAATTTATTAAATCATTATCTATTTTAACCTTTGTCAAAGGTTTTTCATGATCAAAGCCTCTACTTGAATTTTCATTTAATTCTCTAATTAACTCTTTTAAATTATTCTTTCCATCACCTATAACGAAAGGAGGTATTCTTAAAGCTACAGCAACTACTTCATAATTTACAACACAAACCCTATAATCATTTCCTGTTATATACTTCTCAATGATTATATTAGAGTATTTACTTTTCATGCTGTTAAATTCTTTTACTAGTTCCTTTTCACTTTTTATATTGAGTACAACCCCTTCGCCCTTATTACCATACCTTGGCTTCAAAACTAATGGATATCCTATCTTTTCCCCTGCTCGTAAAAGGTCTATTATATTACACACTTCCCTACCTTCTGGCACAGGAATATTTTGACCTATAAGCAATTGTTTAGTTAACTCTTTATCTGAAGCTATATCTGCTGCAACGCAACTAGTCTTATTTCCTATTGTAGCTTCTATAATTCTTCCTTGCTTTCCATAACCTATCTGGTAAAATCCATTGTCGCCAATAGGAAATACTGGCATTCCATATCTTTCTGCAGCATCTTTTATCCCCTTTGTACTTGGACCTATTGATTCTTTACATAGAACCTCTTCTAATATTTTCATTCTTCTATCTAAATTTAGTTCTTCTTCATCAATTAATGAATTTATAATATCCACAGCTAATCTAGCTGTCTCTATAGCAAAATGCTCGTATTCATATTCGAAAATAATATAATATAAATCCCCCTGCTTCTCCCTAGCTTTTCCATAACATACGTCTACACCAAAAAAATTTTGTATTGCTATAATTATATGCTCACAAATATGAGCCAAATATGTCCCTTCTTCAAGCCTTTTAACAAAGCCACCTTCTTCATCTATTCCACACCTGTGTTTTTTTAGTTCTGGAATCATACTAACTAATCTAGAATTAAAATCCTTGATATCTTTACTTGGTATTTCACAATATCCACATAAATCAACATCTAGTCTAATACACTTTCTATGAGAGTATATGTTTCTACCTCTAAACACTGTTTGTTTTTCAATTTTCATTTTTCGACTTTTCCTCCTCAAAAGGTAACTTTCTTATAAGATCAAATTTATTTCCCTCTTTTAATACATGTAGCCTAACATTGAATATACTAAGGACTTCATCTGAATGTTGCTCAGATACATTTGTATAAGAAATTTGGCTTCCATCTACAAAATATACAGCCCCAACTCCTGCAACTTCTGCAATTCCATCTGCATTTACAATAATTGCTGTATTTTCATCTATTCCAACCCCTAACACCTGAGGATTTTGAGCTACGCCTGTTAACAATCTTCCTATTCTCCCTCTTTGGGCAAAATGTTGATCTATAATGACATTCTCTATAAATCCTATTCCAGGCGACATCTTTAAAGCGCATTTTCTAGGAGCTTCTTCTTCAACTCCCTCTACAACCATGGTATCACTCATTACTGAAGCTCCTGCTGATGTTCCAACTATGTACTTTCCTTTTTTACCAGCCTCTTTAAGAGCATCATATACTGGTGATCCCCCAATTAAACTAGTAATTCTAAGTTGATCTCCTCCCGTAAAAAATATAAGAGATGCTTTTTCTATTAATTTACTATTTCCTTCAATAAAAGCATCATCTCTAACACTAATATCTAAAATTTCTATATTCTTAACGCCTAATTCACCAAATACCTTTCTATACTTTGTTGCAGCTTCTTTTGGATATTCTGTAGCTACAGTTGCTACTAGTAATATATCATTCTCCTTATCTAAGCATTCACATACTTTTTTTAATATCTCTTTTCTCCCTTCTTTATCTTCTGCTCCACCAATTATGATTAAATTTCCATTTAGTTCTACATTTTTCATCTAACCACCTCAAATCATTCATTTTCTATTGTTTCCAAAGAAATTCTCAATTATTCATTTCTCAAATTCTTCAATAATAAAAAAAGTTTGCCAAATATCTATTTATATTTGACAAACTTTACCATTTATATTACTTAAAATATTAAGCTTTAATGAAGCTCTATAATCTTATGAACTATTAGTTAAAAACAGCTCTTCCAGGTATGATTAATTTTTCTCCTACCGCTATATTATCAGGATTCTCTATCTGATTCATATTAATCAATTCTTCTACTGTGCAATTATACTTTTTAGCCAAATTCCATAACGTGTCATCATTGCCCACTATATATATAGTTATACTTGCATTCTTTTTAGGAGGTTCCCCTTCTAATTCCATTACATCAGAAATAAATTCCTTTGCTTTTTCATAAAATACTGTTGCAGTAATTGATATAGTTCCTTTAAATGCTATAGTATTCGCCTCTAAGCTTGCTTCTTCATTTTCTAAAGAACTTTTTACTATGGACTTCATTCCTTCTTTAGCACCAAGCATATCTATTATTGAAGTAAAGGGAATATCTGCTGACACTTCACTAAATCCAACTTCTTCATCTGCTGCTCTATACATGATATTTGCTCTTATAATCCCTTCTATTGTTATTCTATCATCAGATATTTTTTTATCAGTAATAATTAAGTTTCCAGATGCCGCTATTATACGCTCTGGTTTTATATCCCCTTCTTTTAAGTATATATTATCTTTTATTATACTATCATTAGTTTGAGTTCCAAGAATTGCTCCTATTTCATAGCTATCTTTTCTCAATTCAATAGGAAATTTTGGTGAATAAGCATCTTTAATAATATCAATATTCTCATCAGAAAATACTTTTATTTTTGCTCCAATCAAAAATTCTGAATTAATTATTCTAGATTCCCCTAAATCATCTTCTTCAATAGCTATATCGCTGTTTTTAATTTCATATGTCACTGAAGGAATCATATCTATAGAAATGCCCACTATCTCTTCTTCTTTTGAAATATAAACATCATCTTCTAAACTAATAATTTCATTAGTTTCATCACCTAAATAAAGAATATTTAGTTTACAATAGCATCCTAAATAAACCTTATCTTCTCCAATCTTAGCTTCTCTTTTATGAAGCCTCATAGAACTTTTTAGTATTTTGCCAATCTGTGGTTTATCCATACCAACTCTTAACATTGATTTCCCAATAAGTTCTGTTTCTTTATTAGCTACAAGTCTATTAATTGATTCTGTTTGCTTTAATACCTCAACACCTTCACTAGCTTCAATATTCTTTACAAAATCAAATTCTGTACTCTTATACACCTCCCAATTTAACCCAACCACTCCTTCGATTGCTATCTTTCTTTCATTCATGATTTTTGCATCAATATGTTCTACCTTGCAATCTACTTCACACACTATTTTATGTTCATCCTCACCAAGGTCTAATGAGTTCGTAAACTTTTCATTATATATTACTGAGTTTACTACCATATTATCGTCTCTAGGAATATACAACGCATTGTATTCTAATCTCCCTTCAATCACAACCTTGCTTCCAATAATCTCTTTGCTAGTGATTAAAGGTCTTGCTTCCACTGATAAAATTGCTTGAACATCTGGATGGGTATCTGGAATTAAATACTCATCTCTTAAAATAGCAGTCGAACTATTTTCATGTAATAATTGTTGAAACTGTAAACTTTCTTTTACTATATCTATCCTTGACATCTTTACCTCCTATAAAATTCCTACTATTAAATATATAGCATCGCCTACAAGAATATTACAGATGATTGAGGTAATATATCATATTTTTTTTCATTTTCTCCTATAATCCGTTGTTATTTTCCACTCGTGATATATTTTTAAAACTTTTTTCACAAAACATGTTGACAAAGTAATTAATTTGTCGTATCATTAATCTTGGTTATTGACCATATAACCTCTCATAAATTCTCAATACCCTTTTATACCATAGTTGAAAGATGGAACCCACCATCTTTCTTTTTTTATACTTATTTTTAGAAATAAAAAAACTTCGATAATATCGAAGTTTTATATTTAACTAGGAAAAACTAGCTGTACTGTCTTTGTCAAAACATCTGAATAACTATATGTCACTGTCCTTTGGGTGTCACTTTCTAATCTAATTACAAAAATACTAGGGTACGCACTTTCTAATACTCCATCATTAACAAGAATCTTTTTGCGTCCACCATTAGCCTTCAATGTAACCTTATCTCCTATATGTCTTTCAATATCTTTCTTAATGGTAGCAATTGTTTTTATCTTCTCCATTACAACACCCTCTTTCCTTATTTTATTGTATCTTAACAGAGCCTTTATGTCAAGTAAATTAATTATTTTATCACTTATTACTTATACTTGTCAATAGAATTTGTTAATAATATAATTTTTTCTACTTTAATATTGTTAGTATTTTTTATTATTTTTATTCAATAAAGATGTTTTTTTATTATAAGAAAATAAAAGAGAATGAAATTATTTTAAATCTCACTCTCAAAATTCTTCCAATATCTTAAATTGAATTTTAAATTTATATTACAAAACTATCAAACCATATTTTGAAACATTTTAAGTATATCTAAAATTCCATATCCCCACTGTGCATTAGGGTATATATCTCCTTCTCTTTGAAAAGTTCCCTTTGCAATATAGGCTTTAACAGTTTGAGTATATATATATGGATCATTTCCATCAATTATTCCCCACTGAAGTAACATAGCACATGCACCTGCTACTACAGCAGCTGCTACGCTAGTCCCACTTACTACAGCTGTTTGATTATTTTGAGCCGTTGTCAAAGCGTTTAAACCTCCAGCTGCAACATCTACTATTTCAAAATCATATATAAAAGCTCTTCCAGAGAAAGTTAGAAAATTATTATTATTTTGATCATACGCTCCTGCAGTAATAACATAATCTGAATCACTAGGATTAGTTAATGTTCCATATGGATCTGTCAAATTAAATCTAGTCCCTCCAACAGTTATTCCTGATTGAGGTATCCACGCATTGAATCGACCATTTAATAATGTTCTTGGCACTAACCTAAATCTCCATATTCCTGGTTGTAAGTTGTACATTCTTATTCTTATCAACTCATCACCAGTAGTTTCCTCTGGCAGATAATAATTAACTCTTACTGAAGTTTTCTCAAATACAAACGTATATCTTTCCGTCGCATTTATCTTAGCTGGCAGCACTCCAGTATTTTCTCCAGAAGGAGAAATTATATCTAAAGAAAATACATTAGGCAAATCAGCCCAAATCTCCACCCATATATCCTTTTGCTTAGGTGATACTACTAACTCAATCAATGCTAAATCACTAACTTGCGATATTATACCTGAAGTGTGAGTCCCATTTCCCCCTTGATTCCCTGTTCCGCAAACTACCACAACACCGCTATTACTTGAAATTGAATCTAAAAACTCTTCTAATATTCCACCACCTTTATGATTTCCAAAATTACTTCCAAGAGGAAAATATATAACCATAGGTTTATTGGTCATTAGAGCATACTCATATAGAAATTCTAACGAAGAAAAAATTGACGTTATATTAAATACAGGTGTTTCAACATAAAACCGATTTTTAAACCCAGCATCCTCCATAAGCTTTACAACCACAAAATTACAATCAGGAACAACACCTCTTAAATTCGGATTCTTTCCTATTCCTCCAATTATTCCAGCCATATTAGTTCCATGTCCAATTTCGTCTTTACTAGGCACAACATCATAAGCCGATCTACCAGCTCTATATTCTCTTATAGCAGCATTTATTTCATCTCTAGAATATGTAGTTCCATAGGGAACTGTTATTAAAGTATTTTCTTTATCTGACATTATAGTCTGATCCCAAATATATTCAATTCTTGTCTCTCCGTTTAAATCCATAAATTCCTCGTTTAAGTAATCAATACCTGTATCAATAATTCCTATATTAACCCCTTTTCCAGTTAAATTTAATGGTGAATCCAATTGCAAAAAACTAGCTCTAGAAGCTTCAACAGGAGATATTTGTTGAAGGGTATACATTTCTGCAGGCTTAACATAAACAATAGCTGATAAATTAGGACTAGTAATATCTATCTCTGTATTTTCTTTGGGAGCTAAGAGTATAGCATATCTATCATTAATTAAAGTAACATAATATTTTTCTTGTTGCAGAATTTCATTTTCTAAATCACCTTGATACTGAACAATATATTGATAATAATTCGGATCTCTAAACAACGTCTCTGAAAATTCACTACTCTTTTTCATTTAAATCCTCCACATCTTATCTTGGAATCCTTATAAATAGTCTATTATAATAATATTCAAAAAACTCTTCATTCTGTACATTATTTCTTCTAAATGTTCTGCTAATAATATCAAAAGTTCTCAGCAAATCAAAACTTCCATATCCAACATCTCTACTTGGATACCTATATACAGCATTGCTCCTATCAGCCCCATAAATTAAATAACTTCTAATCTTTGTTGAATACATCGTCAAATCATTTTTTTCCACTATTCCCCATTGCAGCAAAAGAGCACATGATCCTGCCACTACTGCTGCAGCTACTGAACTACCACTTTCTGTAACAATCCCTCCACCTACCTTTGTAGTTAAAATACCTACTCCTGTTGTTATTATATCCGGGTTTATTAAATCATTACTATTAAACCCTTTACCAGATGAAGCCACCAATGCATTATTAACTCCAAAATAGGCTACTGTAACTACTTTCCTAGCTGTAGATGGAATAGTTAATGTTATATATGGATCTGACTCTAAAAAATTAGTGTCTGGAGGTAGAGTTTTTACTGGAGGTAACCAAATATCAAATCTACCGCTACTTATATACTCGCCTCTTAATTGAATCTGCCATATTCCTGGTTTTATAGACTCAAGAACTACATTAATAACTTCATGACCTGTATAATGCTCAGGAGAAAAATATTTAACTGTTAATCTAGTATCAGTAAAAACATATTTAATTTGTTGCACTTTCTTTGTAGAAGCTTCAATAAACTTCGATGACTCTCCTGTTGGTGAAATTATATTAGCAGACGCTCTATTAGGTTTTTTCACCCATATATCAAATGCAAAATATGCAATTTCTCTCGGAATTCTTAGTTGGACTATTGCAATATCCCCAACAGCCCTTATAACTCCAGATGCATGTCCTCCTGATGCGCCCTCATTTCCAACTCCAATCACAGTGACAATCCCTCTTAAACTTCCAATTGATGTTATATATCTTGAAATAAGGTTATTTCCATCATGACTTCCTTCTGTAGTCCCAACTCCAATATATATGACCATAGGTTTTTTCGTTCTTATAGAGTAGTTTTTCAAATAATCTATAGCCCCCAAAACTTCTGCTGCATTATAAACTGGCGTATACTCAATTCTATTTGATTGCAATCTATTTTTAAAATTGATGGACTCAAAAAGTTTAACTATTACAAACTCGCAATTATGTGCAACCCCTTGAAATTCTCCATTATACCCTCTAGCTCCAATAATTCCAGCCATTTTAGTTCCATGCCCTATTTCATCTTTAGACGGAACTATTTGGTATGGGTCTTGATTGTTTTTAGATGCTTGGATAGCATTATTTATTTGTTCCCTAGAAAAAGTTTTTCCAATATATACTGATGTATCTGTTGTATCTTGAATTGATTGATCCCATATACTTTCAATCCTTGTAGTTCCATCTTCCTTAATAAATTCTTGATTTAGATAATCTATGCCTGTATCAACCATTCCAACAAGAACCCCTGTACCAGCTAAATTTAAATATGGATTTATTTTAATGTTATTTATATTATCAACATTAGATGGAGAAATATCTTGCAACACATACATGCTTCTAGGATCAATGAATATAATAGAAGGTACATCCTTTATAAGTTCATCTAAATGCTCATAGGAAACACTTACAATCCCTATATTTTCAGTTATAATATCTCCGCAAGCATATGGAACTTTTGCTATCTCTTCTTTAAAATCCCCTCTATATTCAACTAAGAAGTTTGGTGAATCTATATAGTATAGATTACAATTCTTTAAGTTAGGCACTTCAATCTCCTACATTAGTATTCCATATTAAGTAATATTTCTAACAATACTTAAATATTCATCAAATCCATAAGTAAAAATGAGATAACCCTTAAGATTAAAATCTTAAGGGTTATCTCATTATTTTTATTTTCCTGATGGATACTTACGAACAATAGAAATTTCAACTCTTCTATTTTTAGCTCTACCATCTTCTGTTGAATTATCATACTTAGGTTTATATTCAGCGTAGGCTTGGACAGTTACCTTGTTAGCATGTACACCTCCTGCTGAAACCATAAAATTCATTACATTTACAGCACGCATCGAACTCAAATCCCAATTTGAACGATATTTACTATTACTAATAGGTACATTATCTGTATGTCCTACAACTTTTATTTCATTATCTAAATTCTTAATCATATCAGAAATTTTTAAAAGTAACGGGGATACTCCTCCAACTACTTCAGCATCTCCTGAGTTGAAGAGTACAATATCCTGTATAGCAATTTCCAATCCATCACTATTCAATTCTGCTTTAACCTTATCAGAATATCCTTCCTTAGCAATTTCTTCATCTATTTTCTTTTTAATTTCAGTCATTCTTTGTTCTTCAGTTTGAGCATTGGTAAGTGCCTCATCTTGACTAGCTTCCCCTGATTCCATATCACCAGTTGCTTCTGTTCCAGTACCTTCTAATACTCCATTACTTCCTGCAAAAACTTCATTAAATGATTGTCCTGCAGCCTTCATCTTTTCTTGGTCAACTTTACTCATTGCAAACATTACAATAAATAGGGCTAATAGAAGTACTAACATGTCAGAGTAAGGAATAAGCCATGTTTCATCCATATGCTCTTCATGGTGTTCTTTTTTCTTCCTCATTGCTAATCTTCCTTTCTTTAAACCCCACCGTTACTATTCTCAAGTTCTTTTCTATCCTTTGGTTCTAGCATACTTGTAAGTTTTGTTTCTATATTTTTTGGATTTGCACCTGATTGAATGCTTAAAATTCCCTCAAGCATAATATTCATATTTGCTATTTCTACTGCTGATTTTCTTTTTAATCTTGATCCAAATGGATGGAATATAACATATCCAAAGAAAATACCGTAAAGAGTTGCAACGAAAGCTGCTGCTATCATATGCGCAAGTTTTTCTGTATCACTTAAATCTCCAAGTGCACCTATAAGACCAACAACAGCTCCTAGAACTCCAAGTGTTGGCGCTGCTGACCCTGCTGTTGTAAAAATTGTAGCTCCTGCACGATGTCTTTCTTCCATGCTATCAATTTCTGTCTCTAAAACTTCTCTTATATATTCTGGCTCTACACCATCTACAACCATCTCTAGACCTTTTTTCATAAACTTATTGTCCATTCCTTGTACTGTACTTTCTAGTGATAGTAATCCATTCTTTCTAGTATTTTGAGACATTTCAACCAATTGTTTTATAATCTCAACTGGGCTCTCATCTTGCTTTTCTTTAAAAAGAACTCCAAATATCTTAGGTATGTTAAGAAACTCCTTCCTCGGAAAGGAATTCATTACAGCCATCAATGTACCTATAAGTATTATTATCGCAGCTGCTGGGTTTAATAACACTGCTACATTTGCACCTTTTACAATCATTCCTACAACTATTGTAACAGCACCACCCAAAACACCTATAACTAAAAAAATATCCACAACCTATACCCCCTGTATACTCTTTTTGTATGCAAAATTGGAAAAAATAAATATTTCACATTTTTTATAAAAGAAAATAGTGAATCTAATTTTCTATTTACTAAATAATTATCGCCTGAATAATCGTATACTTTAGGATAATATATTTAATTTTACAATATAAAAAAATAAAAATTGACTATTTTTTTATTTATCTAACTATATTAAGATATAATAAGACAAATATCCCACATTTTTTCATTTTCTATTTTATATATATCCTTTTATTTTTCATCACATTTTGCAATATTCTATAATCTATATAATACCATAATATTTGCCAATATAAAACCACAGTATATAAATAGTTTCGACAGAAATATTTACATAGTACCAATAATCAACCTGTAATCCTATTCATAAAAAGTTTCTCTTTTTTCCAATTATCAACATGTTTTTTAGTAAAGTAAGAATATCCATTGTTCATAGCAGTCATTCTTAAATATTTACAATGCTATCAATACCTCTTTTACAATAAACATTTCTAGGCTTAGTTTTTTACTGACCTATAAACTAGAAAAAACTGTACTTTAATCTCAAGCACAACTTTTCAATATAGAAAATTAATCAAATATTACGTATATATGCTATAATATTAATCAACCTGAGCTTATATAGAATTTAAGTTTTAGTTGAACTCATTATAATAACATACTCAACTAAAGTATTTATAGAATAAGATTTAAGTAACTAAAAATATTGGCAACATAAATGGATTGTATATATATTTAAATAATTAAATTTTTAAGGAAGGTTCCCATGAAAAATTTTACTGAAATAAATAATAAAAACGCTTTAGAATTTACCATAAAAAACAAAGCAATAGATGCAACTAATTCTGATGATCAATATAAAATTGCAAATGATATTTTGAAAGCTAATGAAACGGGTTTGATAAATAATTTGGTAGACTCAAATTTAGCCCTTAGACCTAAACTTCTTATTAATGACTACAGCAAAGGCAGCAAAGTTTTAAGTGATCTTGTTTCAGAACTTTCAAAATGCAATGAATTTATTATATCTGTAGCTTTTATTACAAGTAGCGGTGTAATTCCTCTTTTAGAGACTTTGAAAACATTAAAAAGTAAAGGAATTAAAGGTAGAATATTAACTACAGATTATTTAAACTTTAGTGAACCAAAGGCACTCAAAAAGATTTTAGAGTTTTCTAACATCAGTATAAAAATGTATTGCAAAGATAACTTTCATACAAAAGGGTACATTTTTAGATATAGTGATCATTACAAACTTATTATTGGTAGTTCCAATTTAACTCAAACAGCATTAACTAAAAACAAAGAGTGGAACATGAAAGTATCTTCTTTAGAGGAAGGTTCATTAACAGAAGAGGTATTAAATGAATTTGAAGCTATGTGGGCTGAAGCTGACGACCTTACTTTAGGCTGGCTTGAAACTTATGAGGATATATATTTAAAGCAAAGAGAATCTTTTAGAAAAAGTAGTGTTCCACGAATTTCTCAATATACATTAAAACCAAATAAGATGCAAGTAGCTGCCATTCAAGCTTTAGATAATATAAGAGAAAATGGGAAAACAAAAGCATTGTTAATTTCAGCTACTGGTACAGGTAAAACTTATTTATCAGCTTTTGATGTTAGAAACTTTAACCCAAATAAAGCATTATTTATTGTACATAGGGAACAAATTGCTAAACAAGCTATTAATAGCTATAAAAATGTTTTTGGTGATACTAAAAGCATGGGAATTCTTTCTGGTAATTCAAAAGATATAAATAAAAACTTTATCTTTTCAACAATACAGACTTTATCAAAAGATGAAGTGTTATTAAGCTTTCAGAAAGATGAATTTGACTACATTATTATAGACGAAGTTCATAGGGCAGGGGCTATAAGCTATCAAAAAATTGCAAACTACTTTGAACCAAAATTTTTACTAGGAATGACAGCTACTCCAGAAAGAACTGATGATTTTGATATTTTTAAAATGTTTGATCATAATATAGCATATGAAATTCGTCTTCAACAGGCTTTAGAAGAAGACTTACTTTGTCCTTTCCACTACTTTGGAATTACTGACATATCTATAGATGGCAATACATTAGATGATAACACTGATTTTAAACATTTAGTGGATGATCAAAGAGTTAATCACATTCTTGATAAAATTAATTTCTATGGCTATTGTGGAAATAAGGTTAACGGGTTAATATTCTGTAGCAATAAAAAAGAAGCTAAAGAATTATCCAATAAATTTAATGAACGTGGCCTTCGAACTTTAGCATTAACAGGCGAGAATACTCAAGAAGAACGTGATGACGCTATTTCGCGTTTAGAGCAAGATGAAAATATCAATAGTTTAGATTATATTTTTACAGTTGATATTTTTAATGAAGGTGTAGACATCCCTGCTGTTAATCAAGTCGTTATGCTTAGACCTACTAAATCAGCTATAATTTTCATACAACAATTAGGACGTGGTCTAAGAAAATTCAATAATAAAGAATATGTTGTTATTATTGATTTTGTCGGAAATTACAATAATAATTTTCTAATTCCAATTGCACTTTCAGGTGATAAATCTTATAACAAAGATAATGTAAGAAAATATGTAATGGAGGGAAATCGAATAATACCTGGCTGCTCTACTGTAAATTTTGATGAAATTACTAAGAAGCGTATTTTTGAGTCTATTGATAACGCTAATTTTAATGATATTAAGCTAATTAAAGAAAGCTATAATAGTTTGAAACAAAAATTAGGCAGAATCCCAACATTAAAAGATTTTGATTTATATGATTCTATTGATCCAATAAGAATTTTTGATAATAACAGCTTAAGTTCATATCATAAATTCTTAACAAAGTATGAAAAAGAATATAATATAAAGCTTACTCCTGTCCAAGAATTATTCATTGAATTTATTTCAAAGAAACTCGCCTCTGGAAAGCGAGTTCATGAATTAGAATTACTTAAATGTGCAATAAATCATAAAATTGATTTAATTACGAGATTAAAGCAGATTTTAAAAGAGCAATATGATATAAAATTTAAGAATAGTACAGAAACTTCTGTAGTTAATGTTCTTACAAATCAGTTTGCTAGTGGAACTGGTAAAGAAACCTATAAGGACTGTATTTTCCTAGAAAAATATAACGAAGATTATAAAATATCGAATGTATTTATGGAAAACTTAAAATGTCAAGAATTTAAAGATATCGTTGTGGAATTAATTGAATTTGGTATATATAGATACAAAAGATTTTATAGCAACCGTTATATGGATACAAGCTTTCAATTATATCAAAAGTATAATTATGAAGATGTTTGTAGATTGTTAGAATGGGAAAAAAATCAGGTTGCTACTAACATTGGAGGTTACAAGTTTAATAAAGAAACAAAAACTTACCCAGTATTTATTAATTATCATAAATCTAAAGATATTAGCGATACCATAAAATACGAAGATAGATTTGAATCTTCTTCTATGTTAATAGGAATATCTAAACAACCAAGAAAAGTAGACTCCCCTGATATCTTACAAATGTACAATGCTGAAAAAGATGGAGTTGAAATGAGTTTATTTGTTAGAAAAAACAAAGAAGACAAGACGTCAAAGGAATTTTATTTTTTAGGAAAAATCAAAGCTATAGGGACCCCCATTCCTATTACTATGAAAAATACAAACAAATCAGCTGTAGAGATAAATTATCAATTATCTACACCTGTTAGAGAAGATCTTTTTGATTACTTTATTTCATAAATCTATCTAAATATAATAAGGCAAGGCATGTTCCTATAAAATGAACATGCCTATCATAATAATACAAAATAAAATATTATATTATTATTTACTATCTTCCTTCATATGCCTTAAGTTTTTCAACAACTAATATATCTGCTGGTACCCAATTAAGATTGTCAAGTTTCTCTATTGTTGTCCATTTAACACTATTATGTGCATTCAAATGCAACTCTCCGCCACTTATGTCACATATAAAGCAATGCATTGTAAGATGAAAATTTGAATAATCATAATCAATCGTTGTTAAATAACTAGTAATTTGAATATCTAGTTCTAGCTCCTCTTTTATCTCACGAATAAGTGCTTCTTCTCTTGTTTCTCCAGCTTCAACTTTTCCCCCTGGAAATTCCCACATATTTTCAAACTCACCATAGCCTCGACGAGTGGTAAATACTTCATTGTCTTTTTTTATTATTGCAGCAACTACTTCTATTGTTTTCACAGGTATCCCTCCCAATATCTATATATTGTATCATAACGTAATATAAAAATACATGTTTACAGTAAACAAGATTGAATCAACTAGTGTTTGATTAAGTTTGCTAAGTCCATTTGTTAGAAGTTATACATAAATAACAAAAAGGAGCTTGCTACTATTGCGACAGCTCCTTTCAAAGTTATATTTTTATTATAAATACGAAGATCTCGGATATCCCTCCCTATATTTACCTCTAGTTTGAAGTCCTCCAATCCCCTTAATTCCTGTTATTGTATTTTCAATTACTTCGGTAATTGATATTACCTGATCTATTCTCGTATATGCTATCTTTTCACAAATAAAAACTGGATCTAAACAATGTATAAGAACTCTACTAGGACTTGATGCAAAATTGGCTCCAGCATCTAACATGCACTCATAGCAGCTTTGACAAGCTCCAGCAAAAATAACTAACTCATCATAACTTGCATTATAATCCCTCAAAGCTTTAACTGCATCCATATAATATCTTGAATTTCTATAACACCTTAAATCCAGATAATCAGTTGAATCCTTCATAACACCATCATGACCTGTAAGAACTACTATATCTGGCTTAATTTCCTTTACTAAATCTACTATTACAGCTGGCTGTTCTCTTTCAGGTATTGCTCTTCCAATGGCATCTAAGGATAACTGTTTGTACACTTTCAAGCATGTTTCCATATATTCACTGTCTCCATCTACATGAAGTATCTTTCCTGGCCTTCCAAACATCATCTCCTTATTGGGTACAATTTTTGATGGTTTATTGACCCTAGTTAGAACATCTCCCCTTAAATAAATTGCATTTTCAATTGCCTTTTTTACCCTACTGTTTAAAATTTTCTCCTGCTCACCAACATAATCATCACTTACTTCCTCTAAGTCATCCTCAATTGAATCGGCAATTATTCTTATACTAATCCCCTTTAATATATAAACTAATTTATCATCATCTTTTTTTATATCTATTATTTTAAAGGTAATATCTTTATCATAGGACTTTCTAACAACCAAATCACCAAGTTTCATAAACGCCCCTCAAATATAAGTATTTCTACTTACTTTATATGATTTACAATAAAAAGGTGTTCCTAGGTCACTACCTAAGAAACACCTCTTTATTACAAATTATATTCTTCTTTAAATTCTCCTAGTAATTCTAGGAACTTCTCTTGCTCATTTATTATACCTTGTAATTTAGAAGCAAAAGTGCCTTGTCCCCAATTAACTTCATTATAATAATACCTATTGGCAAGTCTCCAGTATCTTTGTGGAAATTGAAGATAAGCATATAAAACTTTCATTTCATCACCATCTAAAGGCGATATTGAATTATAAGATTCTAATATAGCCTTTGCAAAATTTATATCCCAATCTACCCTTTTAAGTACCTTTATCATAAAATTCGATATGTCAAAAGTCCTAACTTCCCTTTTGCAATAATCAAAGTCTATTATACGAACACCTTCATCATTTAATATTATATTATGGTAGGTATAATCGTGGTGACAAAAGCCCTTGTCCTTTTCTGCTATAGCACAAAGATCATAATACGAAGAATTCTCTAGAGTTTCAAGACCCTTTCTTCCTATTTCCTTATAGAATTCCATAGATTTTAGATATAACATATCAAAATCACTCTTCACACTTTTCTTTCTTATCATGTCCCTCATTTTGTCTAAGGACTTAATTCTTTTTGCCATTAAATGTGGCCATCTTCCTAAATCACTTTTTAATTTTGAATTATCAGGTGGATCGTAGCCCTTGGATGCTTCATGCATTGTTGCTAAAGTCTTTGCTGCTGTTTTCACTTCTTCTATATTATGAAAGTCGCATTCTCTTCCCTCTAACCATTCAGAAAGAGTGTATAGATCTTCATTTACCAATGCATATGGTTCACCCTCTATATTTAAAAAATATCTATCAACCTTATCAAAGCCATTCTTAATTAAATGCTCTTTTGCACCGTAAACGAATAATAGCTTTTGAGGTCCATAGTTAATTTTCTTTAGGCAACGTTCCCCCTTGTTTGTCTTAAGGTAATAAACTCCTTTATTTGCCTTAAGAACTTCAATCTTAATGTCAAACTGCCTCTCAATTTCAAATTCCCTCATCATAGTCCTCACCTCCTTTATATTTATATGTGGTCTTTATTTCTTTTATTAACAAAAGTTAAGGTAATTTAATATAATAAACAGAGAGTACTAGGAAAGGATACATCATGAAAATTGGCATAGATGGCAGAGCGGCTAAATGGTACAGGGGAACTGGTATCGGAACTTATACACATGAACTTATTTCAAGTTTAAATGAAGTTGATTGCTATAACGATTATCTTATTTTTTTGCCAGAAGGTTCTTCCTTAAATAACTTAAATGAAAATTTTAAGATAGAATCAGTTAAATCTAATTTAAAAGATAACTTTTGGGATGAAGTACGTGTTCCAAACATTCTTGATAATCAAAATATGGAACTTTATCACGTTCCTCAAAATGGTGTTGGACTTTCACAAAATATAAATTGCTTTAAGGCCATTACGTTACACGATATAATTCCTTTAAAAATGCCTGAAACTGTAAGTGACAAATATCTTAGAATTTTTAACAATGAATTACCGAAACTATTATCAGATTGTGAAGGTATTATAACTGTATCTGAATTTTCCAAACAAGATATTGCTCATGAATTTAATTTTCCTGAAGAGAAAATATATGTAACACATCTCGCTGCTGAAAATATATATAAACCTATGAGCAAATGTAAATGTAAGCGAATTATAAAAGAAAAATATTCTATTGAAGATGATTTTATTCTTTATGTTGGTGGTTTTAGTCCTAGAAAAAATATAATTGGATTGATAGAGGCTTTTTCTATAATTCCAGAAAATAATAGAAAGAATGTTAAGTTAGTTATTACAGGCAAAAAAGGGCTTTCATATCCTAAGTATAAAAAAAGAGCTGAGGACTTAAATATAAATAATGATGTTATATTTACTGACTTTATACCCTTAGAGGATTTGCCTATATTCTATAACGGGGCTGAAGTTCTAGTTTATCCATCTTTTTATGAGGGATTTGGACTTCCCCCTCTTGAAGCTATGGCTTGTGGAACTCCTGTAATAGCTTCAAATGTTACTTCCCTTCCAGAAGTATGCTACGATTCAGCGCTATTAATAAATCCTCATAACGTTAATGATCTAAGCTATGCTATTGAGAAAGTTTTAAATGATAGCCTACTAATGTTAACCATGGTTAAAAAGGGGTTAATGCGAAGTATAAACTTTTCTTGGCATAATACTGCCATTAAGACAGTAAACGCCTATAACTCCATGTTAAGCTAACAAATAAAATAACTTCTTAACTCTTTTAATCTAATAGAGTTAAGAAGTTATAAGTCAGCTAATCAAGCTTATCTTTAAAAATTTCTTTATATTTACTTAAAAATCCTCGCCTGAACTCTTCGTTAATTAATTTCATTTTTAGTCTATTTATAAATACTTCTTCTTCCCAGCTCTTCTGTTTTTGATAATAATCTTTTCCAATAGTATATATATCCCTAGGAAATAGCAATAATATATATATATATTTGTATTCTTCTTTATCTAATGTTGCAACACTATCATAAGCTTTAATAACATCTGCAGCCTTATTAAAATCAAAAGCAGCATCTTTTATCCCTTTAAGGATCAAATCAGATATATCCATTATTCTTAAGTCTATTGAGCAATAGTCGAAATCAATTAAGTACATTTTCTCATTAGAGAAAAGGAAATTATGTTCTGCTAAATCATTATGACATACAACTATATTTTTCATATTTTCTCTATATAAACTGTACCCACTTAATGTAATTAGTTCAATTGCTTTCTCCATATCGCTAATGCACTCATCTATATAATCATCATATAGACAATCAAATTCATTTTTAAACTTGTAACTCTTTATTAATTCTTTAATTTTTTTTATATCTGCTAAAGCTTCCTTATATTTTTTAACAACACTTTTCTCTAGATTAACATGCAAATCAAACTCACCTAATGTTTTTCTAGATGCTATATGCATGTTTGCAAGAGTTTTAGCACACATGTTTAATTCTATTGGATTTGTAAATGTCGCCTCTCTCCCTGGAATAAGATCCATTACAATGTAATTATCTCCATCCCATTCCTTGTATTTCTTACCACTTTTAAAACTATTATATGAAATGATATATGGAAAATTTTTTTGAATGCACTCAATACATTTGTTAATAAATTCTATCCTATCAACTCCATAATCTACCTTTTTTAAAATCTTATTTCCTTTTTCTGTTTTCAATATATAAACTTTTCTTAAAGGGGTTATATCTACAACCTTTATTCCTAACTCTTGAAAAAAACTGGAACTTAATTCATAAGTAGATAAATATCTTTTTTCTGGATATCTAAGTTTATTCATTCTAATCCCCCTTTTTAATATTCTTAATTTCATAAACTAACGTAGATTTTATGCTCTCTAAATACTTATCAGGTGAAACATTTCTTTTTCCTTGACTATATCTATACCATTGTTTCAGACTATCACTGGGCACACGTAATAATATTTTTATATATTCTTTGCTGACATTTGTAAGTCTTGCAAGATTCACAAATTCATCTATATAATAGTCTTCTCTTAATAAATTTTGCTTTTTCTTTGCCCTTTTTAAATATTCGTAAATATCTTCTTCCCTAAGGTTATAACTTACATTTCTTAGACTTCCTATTTCAATTTTTTTATCTTCTTTTAAATTTTCTTCTCCTACCTTTCCCAAACATATTTCATTTTCCTTCATACTTCTTTTTATAATGTTTAAATAATCAATTTCATTAATTAACCTAATACTCTCTTCTCCTTGAATTAATATTTTTTCACCAGTTTCTAATAAGAACTTATCCATAAAATTTAAATTTTTTTTCTTTTCTCTCTTTCTCAAATCGATTCTTAGTTTACACATGTGTACCTTTATGCTCTCTAATCTTTTCCCTACCCTACTATTAATTCTTGTTATTCCATCACCATAGTATCTGCTCATAATACAGTCTACCTTATTGATTAATACTATTTGATTTAACATTTTTTCCTCACTTATACTTATCTCCTCTTTAAAGTATCCTCCTTTCACAAGGATATTTTGCTCTAACAAATATTCTTGTAGAGTTAAATTATTTATGATAATCACTCCTTTATGAGAAAAATTCCTCAATAAATGCTTCTCTCTCTTCTCTATCCTCTATATATCTAGTAAGCCTATTTAAAAAGAATTCATCTTCCCAAGGTTGCTGCTCCCAATATTTTTGTATTCCTATTTGCCAAAAACTTTGAGGAAAGTTTATAAAATATTTCATTAACTTCATCTCATCTTGAGAAATTCTTTTTACCTTAGAATAACTATTAACAATTATTTCTGCATTTTTGTTATTCCATTTTCCATTTTTCATAGCCCTTATTAACAATGATGCTAAATCATGTAGATGAGTATCCATAATACAATAATCAAAATCAATTATATATATGTCTCCTTTTTCACTAAAAAGTATATTATGGTATGCATAATCATGATGACAAAAACCTCTTTTAAGTACTTCCCTTTCCATAAGTTCTATATAATTTGAATCTTTTAATCCCCTTATACACTTATCTGCCCTGTCAACCTCTTCATCTATGCAACTCTTGTACAATAAATCAAAATTAGATTTATACGCTTTTTGATTTATCCTTTTTTCAAAATCTCTTATTTCTTCTTTTCTAGTATTAAATACATCAATCCAAGAAAACCATCCTATCCTTGGCTTCATATCCTTAGTTACTGAAAATCCTTCACTACATTCATGTAATTCTGCTAGTTTTTCTGAAACTTTTGCAAGTTCTATATCATCATCAAAATTACTTTCCCTGGCTGGTATCCATTCAGTTAAGTATGCATAATATCCTAAAAATTCAATGTAGTATTCTCCATCTTTAGTCTTTAATATATCTGGTATTTTGCTAAACCCTCGTTTTTGCAAATACAAAATTGCAGACAATATAAAATAAAAATGAGAGAACTGATATTTTATAATTTTTATACAATATCTTCCCTCTTCAGCATCTATTTTATAAGTATTTTTTACCTGTTCTATAGATTTAATATTTAAATTATATTTCTCTTTTATTAAATTTTTAATTATTTTTTCCCCCAATTGTATCACCTCAAAATTAGTTCTTTTTATTATATGTTTAAAATCTTTTTTATGTGAACTTTTTATTCACAATTTGAATTAATTTATAGTATTTTATTATATATAATTTTTTTGAGGTGTTTTATGAAACTTGGAATAGACTCAAGAAGCATTAATCTCCATTCTGGATCTGGAATAGGAACTTATACTAAAAACTTAGTTTTGAATTTGTTAGATATAGATAAAGAAGATAATTTTAATCTAATTTGGACTGGTAACGAACTAGAGGAATACAATAAAAGTAATGTTACAATTACACATTTATCTGGTCGCTATAGTGGATTTTACGAAGCATGTTATATTCCTCACCTACTGCAAAATAAAGGTATAGATTTGTATCATATACCTCAAAATGGTATTGGATTTCCTTTCGATTGCAACCTTAATGTTGTTGTAACTATACATGATTTAATTCCATTTATAATGCCCGAAACAGTAGGAATAGGCTACTTAACCAAATTTCTTAAAGATATGCCTAATATAATAGAATCCTCTAAGGGAATACTCACTGTATCAGAATACTCAAAAAAAGATATTTTAAGATTCTTCCCTAGCTTTCCTGAAGAAAAAATTTTTGTTACCCCACTTGCTACTAACCATATTTTTAAACCAATTTCAAAAAATTATTGCAAGAAATATTTAAAAGAAAATTACAATATAGAAGATCCATATATCTTTTATGTCGGAGGATTCAGTAAAAGAAAAAATGTTAAAGAGCTTATCACTTCATTCTCTGCAATAAAAAATGAATTGAAAGTACATCATAAATTAGTAATTGCAGGCTCATTACGTGATGAAGGAGAATTATTAAAATCTACAGTCCACTCCTTAGGCCTTCAGGATAAAATTATTTTTACCGGTTATCTACCTGATGAATTACTTCCTATATTTTATAGTGGTGCTGAAGCATTTGTTTATCCTTCTTTATATGAAGGGTTTGGACTCCCACCTTTAGAAGCTATGAGCTGTAAAACTCCTGTTATTACTTCTAATTTAACTTCTATTCCTGAAGTTACATCTGATTCAGCCATTTTAATTAATCCATCCAATTCTGATGAACTGCAATATAATTTAATAAAATTGCTAAACGATGAGTCATTAAAGGAAGAATTAAAAGAAAAAGGGCATAAAAAAAGCCTTGAATTTTCTTGGATTAAAACTGCCGAGAAAACTCTTCAAGCTTATAAATCTCTAATTTAATGAAAAAATAATTACTCACTTCTATATTATTAAAAGATGAGAATATACGAAAACTTTATCTCATACATTCTCATCTTTTTATTTAATATATATCTAATTATAATAATTTCTTATTTTAAAATACAAATCATAATCATCTAAAGTTGGTGCCTTTCTACTTATATTATCCATAACTACGATAGGGTTTTTACCTATAAAATTATTAATAGAACCTTCTATTGACTTATTTTCGTAAGCTGATAAAAAACTTAAAAAGAAATTTCCGTTCAAAATATATTCAGATTTACTTTTTGTATTAGTAGATAAATACTCAATAAACTTTTTTGTTAATTTCTGATTCTTATCATTTTTATCTAAAACTACTAAATTATCTCCTTCTCCTAAATAAAATCTATTACTTCCTTTACTTTTGGCTGGAACATTATTAGAAGTCCACTGACAATTTTCACTTATTTCCTTTAGTTCTCTCATTCCATTTATAGATGATATCCTTGCAACAAATTGCCCTTCTCTATTTTTATTTAATATATTATCATTAGTTAATTCTGCTATTCTTTTATCTACATTACTTTTTATTTCTTCTTCATTATCTGTTAATTCCATCTCTTGCATAATTAGTAATGATACTAAATCACAATAGTCTTGACCTACAGCATTAAGGACATTTATTTTTCCTCCACTCTTTGCATATATATCCTTCCCCATATTAATAAGATCTTCCCAAGTAACTATATTTTCATATGTATACCCATAAGTTTTAAGCATATCTTCTCTTAAATACATTACCAAAGGTCTAGAAGTAAATGGAATTCCTATAACTTTCCCATCTTCTTTTACTTCTGATATCCTTCCTTTAGTATAATTTTTAGTATAATCTTCAATAATACTTTCATCTTGCTTTTCAGGTATAACATTCTGGTATTTTTCTCTTATTTCTCTAATATATTTGCTATTTAATTGTGCTACATCTGGTAAAGTTCCGCCTTCTATAGCAGCTTTAAATTTTTCGTTAAGATTATCTGAATAGATTTGAACAACATCCACTTTAGTTCTACTATTTAACTCCATAAATTCCTGAGCAGATTTATTTAAATATTCGAAAGTACTACTATCTGCCCAAACAGTTATATTCCCTTTAACTACATCATCCTTTTTTCCTTCAACTACATTTACTACAAGAAGTGAAAAAATACAGATTAATATTATTGATATAGCATATTTTATTTTACTTTTCAAAAACAATCACCTCAAATACCTTGTTTATGCTTAAGTAGCATTTTAATCAGTATTTCATATACTTAGTATATATTATATCATATATACATTTTTTAGTTATTCACTTAAATGAATTATATTCGCTTCTTTCTAATGTTTTCTTCTCTATGCAATAAAAATATTGCAAAAGCAATTGCTAATATACCTGATATTAATTTCGTAAATACATAAATATTAATCATATCAGGCTCAACTCCAGCTACATATCCTAATTGTCCTCCAAGCACATATGCTCCAGAAACTGAGAAAGCGCTGCACACTATCTTACCTTTATAATCTAATTTTTCAAAATTGGAAAACACTATAATTGCAGTTGCTAATGATCCAATAAGAACAGTAATATTCTTACTACTCATATTTAATCTTTTCTCTAAGAAGCTTAATTGCTTCTTTAAAGCTCTTTGTATAAATTCAAGCATTACATAAGCTCCACCCAAGAATATAGCAATTTTGCCAACTATTAATATAGTATCTTTTAATGGCATCATATCGTTTAAAATTTCATAGGATGAAATAGAATAAACTCCCTGTAGAGCTAACCCAACTATACTTATTAACAAAATAATTTTCCCGAAAATAGAAAATATTTTAATACACAAGGAAGACTTGTACATTATTCCTAAAGATAATGCTACTGAAAGTATAATTATTGGGGTAAGATTAAATATCAAAGTCAATATATCTATTCTTAATAGTAATCCTCCACAAAAAAGACCAATTGGAATTGTAATTACCCCACATACAATTCCTTTAGATAATGCTTCCATAGATTCTTTTTTTATAACACCTAATGCAAAAGGAATTGTAAAACTAAGAGTACATCCTAGTATTGATGCCATTAGAATTCCTGAAAACTCAACAAACTTATCTGTTGTTGAAATATCTATTGCCATATTGTATGCTCCCATATCGACAGCTATAAGACTTGACGTAAAAATGGATGGATCTAATCCAATGTTTTTTAAAATTGGAACTACTGCACTTTGTAACCCTTTAACGAATAAAGGCGTAATAGACAATATGCCTATCATTGATAAAGCTAAGGATCCCATAGTCTTTATTCCATCTTCGAAATATTGTCCATACTTGAATCTGTTGTTAAAAAAGTAATCTACAACCCCAATGACAAAGAAAAATGTAACTATGTATAATAAAATATTCCCCATATAAATCATCACCTTATCCTCATAATCATTATTAACTATAATAGTATATAACACAGCTTAAATAATAAAAAGCCCTTTTCCAAGGGCTTTTTTAATTTTTCGACTGAAATTTTAACAATCACAATTATCAAAATCACTATATTTTTCTTTGCTCTTTGGCTGACATGGTGGACAATTCTTAACTCCTATACATTTTCCTTCATAACAATCAACATCTAATGGTAGACATTTTATTTTAATAGTATCTTTATAAACTTTAAGCATATATTTCACATTTGGACATAAAGGTCCTAATAAAAATTGACCATATTGATCTGTAAATGTGTGAGTTAATGGATAAGGTAATTTACACCCATCTACAACTTGAAGTAACTTAACAACAGCATCAGCTACTGGATTTCCATTAGCATCTAAAACTGTACCATGAATAACCGCTCTTTTCTCTACTGGTAATTTAATAATAGCTTCAATCTGTTGATTTTCTTTTGGACATACTGTGCAAACAGCAACTTTCCCGCTCATAACTTTACCTCCATTGTTCATTATACTTTATATTATGCATGTCCCAAAAAATTGTGCTATTATTTCAGATTAATATTTAAACATAATAAAAAAGCTGTCCAAACATATTTGAACAGCTTTTTTCACTATAGCCTAGCGTAAATTTCTACTAATTCTTTTGCTAAATCTTTAAGAGTCATAGAAGTCATGAAATGGTCTTGTGCATGTACCATTAATAAAGTCATCTCTATTTTTTCTCCCCCAGCCTCAGCTTGAATTAAGCTTGTTTGCATATTATGTGCTTCACCTAGTTCTTCATCAGCTTTTGCTATTAATCCCTTAGCTTCTTCCAAATTCCCCTCTTTTGCAGCTACAATAGCTTCCATTGCATAACTTCTAGCTTCTCCACTGTGAATGATTAACGTCATTATCTTTTCTTCCATTATAAATCTCCCTTTCAAATGTGTAGTATATTTAAATTTACCCTTCCCATAAACCCCATGATAAAGTATCTATTTATTTTTTGCCATTTCTAAAGCTTTAGCTAAAACTTTAGGTCCGTTCATTGTTCCATAATCAACTGTAGGAATAACATCTACAGGTATTCCCATTGGTTCATATTTTTCTTTCATCTTCTTCAATAAGAATCTAACTTGTGGTCCTAATAATAATACATCCATCTCACTTTCGTGATTTTTAACATCAGCTTCACTCATAGCCTGAATTGAAGTTTCAACCCCTTGTGCTTTTGCCGCTGCCTGCATCTTTGTAACTAATAAACTTGTTGACATTCCTGCTGAACAACATAAAATAATCTTTGTCATAATGTTTCCTCCTTGAAATATTTATTTAAAATATTAATTTGCTTTTGCACTATATTATTAAGCAATAATCATGCCAACTTATTAACTAAAACTTTTATTAATAAATTAAGGCTCAAGTTACATATTTACTATACTTCATCACATTGTAAAAATAAAAAGACTGTGTAATTTTATTACACAGTCTTCTTGCACACTTTCCTTATTTACACACTAATACTATTTTCAGTTACCATTCTTACTATAAATGCTAATTCATTATCATTAATGTTTATATTATACGCAAGCTCTAAATCTCTCAAACTTTGCTTTACAAGAATAAATTCTTTACTATGAATATCTCTATATTCATTAAGTTTATCAAAATTCATTCCCTTTCCTCCATTTATTATCTTTTCTATTAGGAAACATAAATGAATAACAATTCCAACTTTAACTTCATGAGATATCTTAACTTCAATTCTCTCCTCAATTTGACTTACAGCTTCCCTAACTAAAGCTACAAGTCCTATTCCATCTATATCTTCTATTTGAGAATTCATAGACTTAGATATCCTTA
Source organism: Clostridium sp. HBUAS56017 (assembly GCF_007115085.1). Lineage (NCBI taxonomy): Bacteria > Bacillati > Bacillota > Clostridia > Eubacteriales > Clostridiaceae > Clostridium > Clostridium sp. HBUAS56017. The sequence goes on from NZ_SULK01000015.1 coordinate 109,381, forward strand.
CAAAATCTTCTTCTTCATTTATCCACTCATCTAATCTCTGCAATCCATCTCCCGCTAGAATATCAGGAGCAGGAATAAATGGTATATCATCTGTATTTATATTTACAGTTCCAACTATAGCTACTATGTTATACTCTACTTTAAATACTTCCACCTTTTCAGCAAATTCTTGCTTATCTAATATATTTAACGGAATTATTTTAACCTTATCTCTATTTGTTAAGTTATGACTTAAAATTTGTTTAATTCTCTCTGCAGAACCTTCTCCAGTGAAACAAGCTGTTATAATTACATTACCTTTCATCTCACTAGATATTTTCTTTATTTGAATACCACTTCTACTTATTTCTATACAAGATTTATAAATATCATCTAAATCTCGCCCATTTAATGCCTTTCTTCCCGCCTCAATAACAATTAACGTACTTGTCATATCTATTGCTTTTACACTTATTCCAGTCTCTTCTTCTATCATATCTCCAAAGTTAGTTAATGATCCCATATCAACTAAAAGTAAAACTCCTTTTCCAGAATTCATTTCAACAACTTTACTTCTCGCCAATTCATACATTTCTTCAGCTCTCATACTTAAAGGCATGTCCAATGATTCTACATAGCTTTCACCAATTAAACTATTAGCAACATCTACCATACTTGTAGCAGTGCTATGTCCATGCATAATTACAAGAACTCCAACTTTACCAACTTGTTTATTTTCTCCTTCACAATCCCTTGTTGCTATAAACATAGTTAAATAACCTATTTCATCTAAAGGTACTTGTATTCCAAACTTTACATCTATTATATGCGCCGCTTCCATCGCTATTAAAAATTCTTCTGAATACTGGATTCTAACATAATTCAACTTTGGATGATATATTTTATTACCTTGTTTTATTCTCTCTAAACTTCCCTGTAAATGAAGTGCTAACCCAAAATAAACTTTTTCATCATACTGTCTATTTAACTTTCTAGAAGATAAGGCTAATATCTCCTCAACTGTATCAACAATTGATACATCTACTATCTTTACAATTTCATCTTTTCTATATTCTCTTGGCAAATCTCTTATGTATTTTTTAAAATATCTATCTATATCAATATTCAAGATATCATTTATCTCTTTTTCCTCTAATCCTCTTTTTTTTAGATCATTTAATTTTCTTTCTATAATATCGTAGAAATAATCTCCTCTAATGTTATCCTCTTCTTTTACCATGCTAAACCTATTCTCATGGTCTTTATAAGAAAATCTTAATACATCACCCATATTATCCAACAATTTATTTATTTCATTTCTATGATCTTGCAAACTCATTAGTCCTTTTTTTACCCTTTGATGTAAATCAGACTGCTCAATTAATATAAAATTCTTTCCATTGGCTTTATAATTCAAAAATGCTTTTGCACAAGCTAATTGGATATCACTTTTTAGTTGCCCTATATTATTAGGGCAATCATAGAGCAAAAAGGAAATTAATGCATTTTTGTTAAAATAAATACTCTTTTCAAGTCTTACTGATTCTCCTCTAATAAATTGCTCTAATAAATAATATCGCTCTTCTATAGTCCTTTCTTTCAAAGATGGCAATGTAATAGTCATTGGAATTCTTCTTGTAAAAGTTCGAAGCATAAAAGATTGCGGATCTTCAGTTGTAGCTGCTATAATCTGAGCCTCAACATGTACTATATTTTCTGTATCTCCTAATGGTCTAAATGAACCCTGATCGATATAAGTAAATAACATCTCCTGTGCTTGTGGTGAAAGCCTGTGTATTTCATCTAAGAAAATAACACCCCCGTCTGCCTTTTTTAAAAGTCCCTCTTTATCCTTTTCTGCTCCTGTATATGCTCCTTTTTTAACTCCAAAAATCTGAGCTATTAAAAGTTGTGGATTGTCTGCATAATCAGCACAATTAAATCTTACAAAAGGAGCTATACTTTCAATTACTCCAGATTCTATAGCAAACTTATACATAACTTCAGCAAACATAGATTTACCTACTCCTGTTTCACCAAGTATTAATGTATGTAATCCATGAGGTGGATATAGCATTGCTGCTTTTCCCTGTTGAATTGGCACTTGTAAACTTAAATTTACTCCTACTATTTTATCAAAACTATTACTATCAAACTCATCCTCCTGAGTTTTTTGATTTTTCACTGTACAAGAAATAGAGTAGATAACAGGTCTACCATCTGTCTTATCTACTCTACCTTCTTTATATAAACTATTTAAATATCTAGAAATATTTGCTCTATCTAAATTCATATACTTGCTCAAATCAGCTGCTGATACTCCACTCTTTTTTTCACTTTGAAGCTTAGCTAAAGCTGCAAGTACATCATCTAATTTCCTCATATTAACCTCCTAAATTTGGAATAGTTAATATTATTATACTATAAAACCATTTACTTTTGTGCAAGTTCTACTTCTAGTTCAACTTCTTTCTTGTCCCTTGATACTGTGATTTTAACCTTATCTCCAGCATTCTTCTTTTCTTTTAACTCATTCAATTCTTTTCCTGTTTTTATTTTAGTACCATCGAACTTAATAATGATATCACCTTGCTTCATTCCTGCTTTAGCTGCTGGTGAAAAATCACTTATTTCTTTTACATATACTCCTTCTGGAGAATCATACTTCTTAGCTAGTTCTGGAGTTAAATCAAATACCTTTATGCCTAAGCTTATAATTGGTTTTGATAAAGATTCCAATCTACTTTTCGCTTCATTTATAGGAATTGAGAATCCCATTCCTTCTATGGAACTTCCTTGTGACCCTGCTGCCGCAGATCCCATCTTCATAGAATTAATTCCAATTACCTGTCCTTTTGTATTAACTAATGGCCCACCACTATTACCAGCATTTATAGCTGCATCTGTTTGAATTACCTTAATACTAGTTCCACTTTCTGATTCCACATCTCTATTTACTGCACTAACTATTCCCTTTGTCATTGTTTGAGCAAAACTTTTTGATAATGGTGTTCCTATTGCTATTACATCTTCTCCAGGATATAAAGCATCTGAGTCACCAAGTTCTGCAACTCCAGGAACCTTAGTCCCATCAGCAAGCTTTATCATAGCTAAATCTTCATATGGATCAGTATTTATAACCTTAGCTGAAACTTCGCTACCATCACTTAGAAGAACTTTTACATCATCACTTCCTTGTACAACATGGTTATTTGTAAGAATATATCCATCTTCATTTATAATAAACCCTGACCCTAATCCTTCAACTTCTTGTGAGAACAAGCCATTATTAGTTGATTGTATACTCTTAGTTGAAATTGTTACTACTGCTGGCTTTACTTTTTCAAAAGCCTGAGATGCAGTTAATGAACCTTCAGAAGCACTTGTAAACTCAGGTGCCGCATACGATGTTGATCCAACTACTTTATCTTTAGCCATAATCTTATAGGTAACAACTCCACCTAATAAGCCACTAGTAATTGTAAGTAATAGCGCTCCTACAACTACTCCTGCTATTTTGGCATTCTTTTTTCTTTTCTTTCTCTTTTCTTCAAAATCTTCTCTTGAAAAATTAAAATTATTATTCATACCACCCATATTATTGTTATATGAATTGTTATTATCGTTTCCGTTATACATATAATACCTGCCTCCTAAATAAATTTATTTTCTATAGTTAAGAGTATATTATTAATTTGTGACAAGTATATGTCATAATAACCCAAAAACTATGAGTTCATTATTTATTTGATTTTTTTTCAATTCTACGTGCTTCTTTAACAACATATGTTATTGCATTCTCTACAGAAGTACTATCGGTTAATGAAATTACCGAATTATCTGACTCAGTTTTATATTGAGTTGTGTAATCAGCTGTTCCTAACCTTGATAGTAAATTATTATCATCATTTGATATTATATATAAAGGTTTTCCTGCTATTAGCCCAGTTTGCTGAGAATCATCACTATATGTAAATAAGTTCTTCAATTCATTACTTATAGCATCTCTATATGATTTTTGATTCTTATGGACTTTAAATTCCTCATCCGCCCCATCAGACAAATTTTCTTCAAACCCATCTACTTTTATCGTCATATTTAGCTTATCTAAAATTCTAGTTAAACCAAATCTAGTTCCTATACTCTCAAACTTACTCTTATAATATTTCCATTTAAGTTCATTTTTAAACTCATCCGATTTTAAAGTATCCTCTAAAAATGGTTTAATAAGAACCAACCCTTGCACTGATTCAGGATAAAGTTTTGCAAAGTTTGTAGCTACTAAACTACCATATTCTTCTCCAACAAAAATTAACTTACCTGATACTCCAGCTTTTCTAAGAAGTATTTTTAAATTCTGTGCTTGTTTATTAGGAGTTTCTCCATCTAAACTTTCATTAAATCCATATCCTCTTCTATTGTAAACAAAAGTTTTTACCCCAAGTTGACTTTGTATTTTTTCACAGACTTTATCCCATTCATAAAGATTAGCTCCAATGGCTCCATCAAAAACTATTGTATAATCTCCACTTCCACCAGTTTTATACTCCATTTTTTTACTTTCAATTTTTGCATAGTTAAGCCTAGAACTTATTTTTTCATTTCCAATAAAATCAGTTACTGTTTGAAATAAAAATCCGAGAATAAATATTCCTAAAACAGCCATAAAAACATTTCTTATCCATAGACTTTTGCTAAATTCTTTTTTCATATTAATCTTTTTTAAACCGTTTGACTCTGGTATAAGATTCATTTTCCCACCTATCTTTCACCTAACTTTAAATTAGGCTTTGCATTTAAATCAAAAGAATATTTTTTATTATGTATCAATTCAAAATATGCTGCCGATCCTATCATAGCTGCATTATCTGTGCATAATATTGGCTCTGGGAATAAAATTTCTATTCCCTTTTTATTTCCTTCATCTATAAGGGCCTCTCTTAAAGCTGAATTGGATGCAACTCCCCCTGCTATTGCAATCTTTTTTAAATTTTTCTTCTCGCAAGTTAAAAATACATTATCTTTTAACACATCAACAACAGCTCTTTGAAAAGATGCCGCTACATCTGCTTTATTTATTTCTATATCTTGCATTTTTGCCTTATTCAAGTAATTTAATACCGATGATTTTAAACCACTAAAAGAAAAATCTAAAGTATCTTCATGGAAATTTGCTCTTGGAAAATTTAAAGCCATAGGATTCCCTTCCTTAGCAAGTTTATCTATTTTAGGACCACCTGGATAACCAAGTCCTATAGCTCTTGCTACTTTATCATATGCCTCTCCAGCAGCATCATCTCTTGTTTGTCCTAATACTTCAAAAACTCCATAATCCTTCACATGAACTATAAATGTATGTCCTCCTGAAACTACCAAAGACACAAAAGGAGGCTCTAGATCTTTATGTTGAATGTAATTTGCACATATATGCCCTTCTATATGGTTTACTCCAATTAACGGTTTTTTAGATGCAAAAGCCAATCCTTTAGCATATTGTAACCCTACTAACAGTGCACCAACTAATCCAGGTCCATAAGTAACACCTATTGCATCTATTTCATCTAATGTAACATTAGCTTCTAGAAGTGCTTCCTTAACAACACCATCCACTGCTTCAATATGCATCCTAGAAGCAACTTCTGGAACTACTCCACCAAACTTTTTATGCGTATCGATTTGCGATGCTATTACATTTGACAAAACCTCTCTACCATTTTTAACTACAGCAGCTGAAGTTTCATCACAACTTGATTCTATGGATAATATTAATTTCCCTATCATTATACAAATCCCTCATTTTTCTATTTTTAAACTACTAAGTATTATACTTTATATAAGTTTCCATATCAATGGATTGCCTTGTACATAATTTAATTATAGAGTATATTTTATATAAGATTCTTAATTTATTATAAAGAATCCATTAAAATTTAATTGTAAATTTTAACTTACACATTAAGGAGATAATTTATTATGTCAACATATGCCAAAGTTATTGTTTTAGGATCACCTATAACTAAATCCAATTTCAAATTACATAATGATAATAAAAGAGCAATACTTCCATCTAATTCTGGTAGTTATCATGATAGATATGCACTTTATGAACAAGAAATTGCTTATATAGCAAGATCTCAAAACCCTGATATAATATTAGAAGAAGGTCTAATCGCAATACTAAAAGTATATTATAAAAGCGAAAAACGCCATCCTGATACTATTAATATCACAAAAAGTATTTTCGACGGCATTGAAAAAAGTGGACTTATTGTTAATGATGCTCAGATTAGAAGTATTACTGTAGAAGAATTCTATGACAAAGAAAACCCTAGATTTGAGTTAGAGTTATTTGGAGAAAGTGATTATTCCATTTCTTATTCAATAAAAAAGAATAATGTTAAAAAAGAAAAAAAAATATATACTTCCTTAAAAAGAAATATTACAGCCCCTAAAACTAAAGCAAAAATAGAAATAAACTCTGAAAACAGAAAGACTTGTAGCATATGTAATAAAGTAGTTAACCTTAATGAATTTATAACAGCAGACAAAGGGAAAACATTAATCTGTAATACTTGTTTTAAAAAATTATATTAGGAGATGATTCTTTTGAATAAAAAACTTGTACTAATAGGTGATAGTATAACCTTTGGATATGGGGTTAACAAAAAAGATTCCTGGGTTTATAACTTATCTAAAAATTTACCATTAGAAATAATAAATAAGGGGATTAATGGAGATACCACCCCTTCAATACTTAATAGATTTTATGAAGATGTAATAGCTTTAAATCCCGATTACATTTTTATTATGGGTGGAACAAATGATTTACTTTGTGGAAGATCTATTTCCTCAATTAAAGATAATATTAGTGAGATGATAAAAGATTCACTTGGTAAAAATCTAATTATAGGAATTCCTCCATGCATAATAAAGGAGATGGCTGAAAACTTATTTATGCCATCTACTCATTATACTCATTGTAAAAATTCTCTACCAATCTTAAGAAAGGAATTAATAGATTTATGCCAAAACTATTCAGTAAAGTACATAGATTTCTATAAGTTAACTTTTGATAACATAGGAAAGAATATTTTTATTGACGGAATTCATCTTAATTCCCTAGGAAATAATATTATGCTAAATGAATTTCTAAAAGTTTTTACTCTTTGATTTTATATATTCTGCTGCTTTTTCTCCAGCTTTAAATCCACATATATCCTTTTCCTTTAAAGCATTTACACCATAAATCAAATTTCCGCAAGCAAATATTCCTTCAATAGATGTTTTATACTCTTTAACTTTTGGACCTTTTGTATACATATCAACCTCAAGCCCTAAATTCTTAATAGCATCCTTTTCTGGAAAATATCCTACTGAAAGTATAAGACAATCACATGGAACATCTGTGATAGTATTTGTACCATTTTCCATTATCTTTACTTCTTCTATTCTTTCTTCCCCTAATGCCTCTATCACTTTATGATTGTTAATAACCGGAATGTTAAATCCCTCCAAAAGCTCTTTCATTTCTTCATCAAACTTAAAATTTTCATTTTCATCTATTATTAGCCCTTGGATCTTTCCTCCTTCTATAACAAACCTTCTTGCAAGTATTATTCCCCATTTGCTATTTGCAACAATTACTGGATATTTTCCAGGCATATATCCTTCTTGAACTATTGTTCTATGTGCATTTCCAACTGTATATATACCTGTAAAACTATTTGTTGGTATAGCAATATTTCCTGTATATCTTTCCCTGCAGCCGGAAGCTAAAATTATTGTCTGCCCCTTTACTTTAATTACTCCATCTGGTGATACATATCTTACTAACATATTTTCTTCTATCTCTAATACGTTCGCCTGTAGTTTGATATCCACTGGATGTTCTTTAAGTTTTTCTTCAACTAAACTTATATATTCAGGTCCTGTTACACTAACATTTAAAAAACTTTCACCAAACCCATTATGAATGCATTGGTTGAGAACTCCCCCCAATACTTCTTCTCTTTCTAATATTAATACTCTATCTATACCTTTATCTAAAGCAGTCAACGCTGCTGTCATGCCAGAAATTCCTCCACCTACGACAATTAAATCATATTGCTCCATTAGGCTTCCTCCTTATAACACATTAAGCATCCTAAAAAATTTTATGTAAATCTATAATTTGATAAGATTCTCTGCTGAATTCATAATTTCAACAATTTCAGTCATATCCACTCTTTTACCTATTAATAACTTATCATCTAATTTGTAATCTTTTAAGCATGTTGCTGAACAATATATTTTAACTCTCTTTTCTTCTAACAACTTTATTCCTTCTATAACTTTAGAACCTTCGCATACTAATCTAACCCCAGAATTCAGAAATATTAAAGCTGTAGGCAACTTTTCCTCTTCACTAATCACATCTATGTACCTCATCATTAATGTATCTCCTACTTTATCATTGCCTTCACCCAATTTATCTGATGATATTAAGATAGAGACTTTCTTCTCTTCTTCAAGAATTTCTAAACATCCTCGTTTTTCTATAACTACCTCATATACACTATCTTTTTCTCTAGATTCCACATGATAACCATGGCTCATAGCATATCTTGTTACATTCCCATTTGCTATCTCATTGTCTAGTAAGACAATTGCTTCACCTTCACCTATTGAATCAAAATATTTTTTCACCTTCGATACAGGTGTAGGACATTGAAGACCCGTGCAATCAATTTTCTTCATACTCTCACCTCGTACAATATTTTTCTTATGAAAACTAATCTTTATACAATTATATCATTTTTACAATTTTATTAAACATTTCTTACAATTATTTTATTGAATTTGTTTGATTGGAACTATCAATTATAATATAATTGTTAAAGGTTAATTAATAATTGATTAAAAATTATTAATGCTTATTAAAGAGAGGTGTTTCATGTTTAACTTACTTTATAAAATTAGAAATTATTTTATTTCAACAACAAAACATACATATATAAAACTTGGATTGTTTCTAATACCTATTGTCGGAATAATTTTTAAAGGTATAGTTCTTCAAAGTTTTATACAAAACCATAATCCATATGACTTTGATTTTATGCTAGGACTTTCAAAATCTCAGTATTTCTTTTCATATTACTTAGCATTTGCTCTATTATTTTTAAGTTTTTCTTTACTTTTTAAAGGAAAAGGAAGAATAATATTTATATTTATAATAGATATTTTCATAACATTATTAACACTACTAGATGTTATGTACTTCAGAGGATTTTTAACAGTCCCTTCAGTTTTAATATTATCTCAAACTGCTAACCTTGATCACTTAGGTGGTACAGTTTTATCTATGTTAAGTAAGTATGATTTCATCCTATTTTTGGACTTAATTATACTTGGTGTATATGTATATTTCACAAGAAAAAGTTATAAAGAAGCTCCAAAAAGAGCTGTTAAATCATTTTGCTTTACATTTATTGTTCCATTGTTATTTATAGGATATATTCCTTTTAATTTAGATGTATTACATAACAAAGATGTAAGTAATGCTTATTTATTTGATGATTATGATCCAACTAATACTTCTAAGTATTTTTCTTCAATTGGATATCACTTAAAAGACCTTTATACTGTATACAAAGATTCAAGACCTTATACTCTTACTGATGAAGAAAAAGCATCTATTAATGATTACTATAGCTGGAAAAAAGAATCTTTACCTGACAATGAATATGCTGGAATATCTAAAGGTAAGAATTTGCTTGTTATACAAGTAGAATCACTTGAAAGCTTCTTAATCGGCAAAGAAATCAATGGTAAAAAAATCACACCTAACCTTGATAACATAATTAGTAAAGGATTTTATTTTCCTCATATTTATGAACAGGTTAACGAGGGTACAAGCTCTGATTGTGATTTAATGATAAATACTTCAATGCTTCCACTTAGAAGAGGTGGCACATTCTTTAGATATCCAAATGCTAATTTTAATTCTTTACCAAAGATTCTTGAAGCTCAAGGATATGATCCAATATCAATTCATCCTGATAAAGGTTCATTCTGGAACTATGCTAATGCACTTAAAGGTGGTATAGGATTTAAAACATTTGTTGATTCCTTCTCCTTCGATATAAGTGATCAAATTGGAATGGGAATTAGCGATAAGAGTTATTTTGAACAGGTAGTTCCTAAACTTAAAGCACTAAATTCACCATTTTATGCTCATACTATTACATTAACAAGCCACGGGCCATTTGACCTACCAGCCGAGCTAAGACAATTATCTCTTGATAATGAACTTAATGCTAGTGAACTTGGTGGATATTTTGAAAGTGTTCATTACACTGATGCTCAAATTGGTAACTTCTTAAGTACGTTAGACAAAGAAGGGCTTCTTGATAATACAACAGTAATAATTACTGGCGATCATACTGGAGTTCATAAATACTATGACCATAGCATTAATAGTTTAACTAATAAGGAAGATTGGTATGTTAATAATGGTGAACCAACTGTACCATTTATAATTTATGACAAAAATATAAAGCAGAGTAAAACATTTGATACTATTGGTGGACAAATTGATATAATGCCTACGGCACTTTATATGTTAGGTATTGATAGCAGCAAGTACGAAAATACTGCACTTGGAAGAAATCTTTTAAACACTAATAGAAACTATGCTATAATTACAAACGGAACAGTAAAAGGAATTGATCTTACAGCTGAAGATGAAAAACAATTGAAAAATTCATTAGAATTATCAGATAAAATGATAAGATCAGATTATTTTAATAATAATAAATAGCTAACAAAAAGCTTTCCATAGGAATAAGTCCTATGGAAAGCTTTTTTATCTCTATTCTCCTGCTACAGAAAGTTCTTTAATAATAACCGAAGGTGATCCCACGCTACTCATTGGAAACTTCAAGTCATTTCCTATCTTCTCAATAGATTTCAATAGCTCAAAATAATTTCCTGCCACAGTTATTTGTTCAACTGGATAAGATTTTTTCCCACCTTCAATATAGAATCCCTTCGCTGCTAGAGAAAAATCTCCTGTAACCATATTAGCTCCTGAATGAAGTCCAGCAAACTCAGTTACAATTAATCCTTCACCTAAATATTTAATAAGTTCTTCAAGGGTATCACTACCTTTTTCAATATAGAAGTTTGTAGGAGAAATTCCAACAGTAGATGCATAAGATCCTTTAAACCCATTTCCAGTAGTCTTTATCCCAGCTTTATTTGCAGTCTTTAAATTATGAAGTAACGTAACAAGTTTTCCTTTTGATATAACTTCCTTCTTAAAAGTTGCTACTCCTTCATCATCAAATGGAGTAGATGCCAATCCATTATCTAAAAGTGGATTATCTACTATTGTTAAAATATCAGAAGCAATTGTTTCGCCTTCCTTTCCTTTTAGTAAAGAAAGTCCTTTTTGAGCCGCATCACCATCAAAAACTCCTGAAAATGCGCTTAATAATGACACCATTGCTTCATTATTAATAATAGTCTTATATTTTCCTGACTCTAATGATTTTCCATTAACTCTAGCTAAAGCCTCCTCTACTCCTTCCTTAGCTATCTTTTTCGCATCAACTTCTTCTATTGAATTAGCCGTTACGTAACCTGTACCATCGTATTTTTCACCATCAACTTCTATGATAGGTACTACATAAGCTGTAAAAAGATTAACTTTGTTCGTTAATTCAAGCCCTTTAGTGTTGTAAATCCCATAATATGAATTTCCATAACCTACACTACATGCACCTATATTTACGACCTTATCAGATTCCTTCTTCGCTTCTTTTTCCATATCTAAAGCAATTTGTATTAACTTCTCTGCATCAATATTCTCCAAATCTTTTGAGTATGTTCTAACTTCACTATATTCTTTGTCTCCATCATAAATAAATTGAACATCTTCGCTCTCTATAGCGCTGGCTCCCTCTTTAGCATTCTTTATTAGCATATCAATAGCATCATCATCTAGAATTTCTGTATATGAATATCCCATTTTTTCATTTATTTTTCCTCTAAAAGAAAGCCCAAAAGTCTTATTTAAATTATACTTCTCCACTTCTTCATTATATACTGATATACTTAAATTCTCTCTATCGCTAAAATATATCTCACATTCAGCAAAGCCTTCTTTTTTTGCTTTGCTAAATAATAAATCTTTAAATTCTTTGAACTCCATAGCTTTTACCTCCTATCTTCCACCAACTGTCATTTTTTTAACCCTTATCATAGGTTGCCCAACATTTACTGGAATACTACCTGAAACTGACCCGCACATGCCTTGAGACTGAAGTAAATTACTTCCAACCATATCTATATTCATTAATACTTCGCTGCCTTTTCCTATCAGACTAGCGCCTCTAACAGGTTCTTGAATTTCTCCATTTTTTACAATATACCCTTCTGAAACAGCAAAGTTAAATTCTCCTGTAACCGGATTTACTGATCCCCCACCAAGTTTTTTCGCATACAAGCCATCAGACATAGACTTAATAATATCTTCTGGTTTATCATCTCCATTGGCTATATAAGTATTTGTCATTCTTGAAGTTGGAGCAAATTTATAGCTCTGTCTACGAGAATTTCCTGTTGGACTCATGCCCATTCTTCTACCATTAAGTTTATCTATCATATAAGATTTTAATATTCCATTCTCAATTAAAACATTTTTCCTAGCTAAATTTCCTTCATCATCTATGTTTATTGATCCCCACGAATTTGGAATTGTTCCATCATCTATTGCTGTAACTTTAGTTGATGCTATTTGTTCACCTAATTTATTAGAAAATACAGAATTTCCTTTAGCTACTGATGTTGCCTCTAACGAATGTCCACAAGCCTCATGGAATATTACACCACCAAATCCGCTATCAATTGCCACCATCATATTACCTGCAGGACAATTCTTTGCATTTAGCATTGTATAAGCTGTTCTTGCTGCTTCTCTTCCATAGTATGCTGGATCTATTTCTTCAAATAATTCAAATCCCTTATGTGCTCCTGGTCCTTCAAAGCCTGTTTGATTTTCATTTCCCTTTGATGCTATAGCACTTATTGCAAGTCTAGTTCTAACTCTTCTATCTTCAGCATATATACCTTCTGTATTAGCAACAAGTATTTTTTGATCTTTATCTAAGTATGATACACTTACTTGGGAGATAGCTGAATTAAATTCCTTTGCATTTTTATATGCAATTTTCATTATATCTATTTTCTTATCATACCCTACTACATTGGGATACTTCTTTATCTTATGCACATTATTTATTTCTACTATATTATTTAATATTATGCTTTTCTCTTCTTTCAACTCGCCTAAAGCTAATGCTGCTTTATAAGCTGTATCTAATAATCCATTAGTTGAGCTGTCATTAGTATAAGCATATACACTCTTAAGTCCCTTAAATATCCTTATACCAACTCCGTAAGATCTTCCCCCTAGCGCATTTTCTACTCTGTTATCTATAATACCAATTCCATTGCTAATGGAATCCTCCTCAAATATTTCTGCAAAATCTCCACCTGTAATAAGGCACTTTGATAATATAGTTGATGCTATGTCTCTTGATATCATTTTTTTCCTCCAATCTCATAAACTAATATATTTTATTAGTATTATACCATTTTTTTGTTAATCTAACTCCAAATATTAATCTAAAAAAAAATCTATCTTAATTTAAAGATAAATTTTTTTTATAACTATTTCATTGTTCTAAATTCAAAGCCTTTTTCCTTAAACATATCTATTATCCTTTGCAATGCATTAACAGTTTCTCCTTTTCCATAAGTATCATGCATTAATATAATAACACTATCAGCATTGGGCCCTAATATTTGAAGATCTTTTTTGCATACTTGAAATAATTCATCTGCATTCTTTGGTTTTCCTTCAGAATCTTTTGTTTCAGCATTCCAATCTATACTTGCGTAACCTTTTTGCTCCATAATAGGTTTAATCTTATCAGTACCTCTCCACGAAGTAAACCCCCCTGGGAACCTTATTACTCTAGTTGAAAAATCTTTCCCCAATATACTTTTTAGAGTTTGATTACACTTATCCACATCTCCCATAAAGTTATTAACATTTAAAACTCTAACTTTCCCCGAATAAGGATATAAGTAATTATAATCATGACCGTAAGTATGGTTACCTATAGCATGTCCTTCTTTCACAGTTCTCCTTAATATTTCTTTTGATTCCTCAGACTTCTCTGCATTTTTTCCCATTATCATAAATGAAGCCTTTATATTATTTTCTTTCAATATATCTAATATCTTAGGCGTATTGGTTGTAGAGGGTCCATCATCAAATGTTAAATAGACAACTTTCTTACCATCTGTACGCACTGGAAAGGACTTAGGTCTTACTATCTTTTCTAATGAAATCGCATCATCAGCATTTGGATCTTTCTCTAATGCTGTATATCCTGTATTGTCCAAGATAGGTTCTTCTACTTTTGACTCGTTTGATGTTTCAGAGCTTTCTACTATTTCTGCCTTTGTATAAATCTTATCCTTGTCCCCTTCAAACTTAATCTTTGCCAGAAATCCTCCACCAACAATAGCTACTATGATTACTATAAACAAAACAACTTTCTTTTTTTTAGTTTCTTCACGTCTATTTCTTTTTTGCTGTACGCTACTTTTTCTTCTCCTATGTTTCCCCATATTTTCACACCTCTTTAAGTATTATTTACCACTAATAATTATACCTCCTCATGGGTTTACACTCTACAAATATATATTAAATATATATTACAAACTTATTAATAAATTTTTCCTTAACCTAAGTTTATGAAAAACTTTATACTATCTTATAAAACTTACTATAATATCATATTAAAAACAAAAAAGTTATCTACTTCTACAAGATAACTTTTCTTCAAATATTCTTTATTTAATTGTTCTAAACTCGAAACCTTTTTCCTTAAAAATATTTATTATTTGTTGCAATGAATTGGCTGTTTCCTCTTTGCCATAAGTGTCATGCATTAAAAATATTACACTATCTGCATTTGGTCCCAACTTATCTAAATTTGTCTTAGTTGTTTGAACTAATTCTTCTGCAGTTTTGTTTGGTTTTCCCTGAGCATCTTCTGATAAACTATTCCAATCAATAATTGCGTAACCATCTTGATCAATTATAGGTCTTATATTTCCTCTACCTTCCCAAGACCAATATCCCCCAGGAAATCTTATTGCTCTTGTTGAAAAGTCTTTACCTAAAACGTTTTTTAAAGATTCATTACATTTTTCTATATCACTCATAAAATTATTTACATTAATAATTCTACTTGGGTATAAATAATTATAATCATGGCAATAGGTATGATTTCCTATTGCATGTCCTTCTGATGCAGTTCTTTTTAATATATTCTTTGCTTCTTCACTACTGTCTAACTGTTTTCCCATTATAAAAAAAGTAGCCTTAATTCCATTCTCCTTCAATATATCTAATACCTTAGGTGTATTTGTTGTAGATGGACCATCATCAAAAGTCAAATATGCAACTTTCTTTCCATCCGTACGTACTGGATAATGTATTTCATTCTTTAGTAGCTTCTCCGTAGTATGAAACACTGTTATTACATCTTCAGCATTTGGGTCCTTATCTAATGATATATATCCATTACTATCTTCTAAAGCTTCCTTCTTACTACTATTATCCACTTTCGTTCCATCTTTGGCTGTAGAATCTTCTACTACTTCCGCTTTTGTATAGATCTTATCTTGATCTCTTTCGAACTTTACTTTTCCAATAAATCCACTTCCAATAATCACTACCACAATGGCTACAGTTAAAACAATTCTTTTCTTTGTAAATTTTTTATATCTGTCTCTTCTCTGGTTTATAATTCTTTTTTTCATTTTATACATCTCCATACATGTATATCCTTCTTATTATCAATTACTTTACACTGATAATTATACATCTTTTCATTTCCATACTCCATATGTAAATTATAAATATATCTTACAAATTTACTAAATAAATTCTCCTAAACAACAAAAAAAAGCAATAGTTTCACTATTACCTATAAAAAAAATGGCTCCGCGAAGAGGACTCGAACCTCCAACCTATCGGTTAACAGCCGAGTGCTCCACCATTGAGCTATCGCGGAACATTTATTCAGAGTTATTCTCTGAAAATTGCACATAGTTCCTTGTTGTATTCCTGTATCTTATTTGGTCAAGCCCTCGACCTATTAGTATCAGTCAGCTAAATATGTTACCACACTTACACCTCTGACCTATCAACCTTGTGTT